>JAISFM010000261.1 GCA_031263605.1 Clostridiales bacterium
GTCATTAGACTTGTTGCGAAATTAAGGCGCGAGATGATAGGCGAGGGATTTTTACCCGCTTTACACACGAAAAGACCCGCATAGCGTCCGCGCCGTATTTCGCTACAAGTCTATTGCGAGGAGCGCAAAGCGCGACGCGGCAATCTCTACCGGACAGGGGAACGCCCCGCGCACTCTCTGTCATGCCGATTTGATTACGCCCCCGCGCGAGTAACGCGCGACCGACCCTCTTCCCTCTTCCATAGCCCTCTATTGTGAATTGTGCATTGTGAATTGTGCATTGCCCTGTCATTTCGAGCGAAGCCGAGAAATCCCCCGCATTATGCGCAAAGTCCTTTATCCTTAATTTGTCAATTGTAAATTGCAAACATTTGGTCACTAAACTATTGACATTCCGAAAATCCCATGATATAATAGAGGCGTAAACTTTCCGGGTCCTCGCTCTTTGAAAACAGAATATTATGGTAATGTTCCGAAACCTTAAATGCGAAGTTTCGGGACAAATCCCTATCGCGATACTCCGTCGTGCGTCGGGCAGGTTCTAATTATGCCCCTTGAAAATCGGCCTTTTTTACCCACCTGTCATTAGACTTGTTGCGAAATACGGCACGGATGCTATGCGGGTCTTTTCGTGTGTAAAGCGGGTAAAAATTTTGCTAGTAGCGTTGCTACAAACTGCAATTTTTACCCGCTTTACACGCAAAAATCCCTCGCCTATCATCTCGCGCCTTAATTCCGCAACAAGTCTATTGCGAGGAGCGCGGAGCGCGACGCGGCAATCTCTACAAAACACGAAACGCGCCTTTTTATATAGAGATTGCTTCGTTGGACGCTTTATGCGTTCCTCCTCGCAATGACATGCCGAGTTTATGAGCAACGCAATTTGTCCGCTCCTATGAAACCCGAAACGCTCCGCCATGTCATCTCGACCGGAGCGAGCGTAACAACGCGAGCGGAGCGGAGAGATCTCCGACCTTATCCGCCCATCACTCGCCCTTATTCCTCGTCCCCTATCCCTTACCCTCGGTCCTGAAAAAAACGATGAAACTGCAAACGCGAAAATCTGTAAAGGCTTTAAGTTGCGTCATACCCGCGACGGCGTATTACCTGCTGTTTACGCTGGTGCCCTTGGTCATGCTGTTTTGGTATTCCTTTACCAATTACAACGTGCTCGAACGGACGCAGGCGTTTACGGGCTTCGAGAATTACGTCAAAATATTCACCAACGCGCAATATTACAGTTCGCTGTTAACTACATTGATCATCGCTGTGCTGATTATGGCGTTCGGCATGTCGTTCGGTTTTTTGCTCGCGCTCGGCCTCAACAGGATTGCCCGCGGGCGCAGCGTCCTGCGCATCCTTTGGTATATCCCCGCCCTGTTGCCCATGGCGGTCATGTCGCAATTCATCTCGATTCTGTTGCAGCCGTTGGGTATCGCGAACAACATCGCGCGCGCGCTCGGGGGCAATCCGATCGCGTGGTACGACTCGGTGTTTTGGATGTATTTTTACATCGTCCTGCTGATCACGTGGAAGGGGCTGGGCAGTACCGCCGTGCTGTTCATGGCAGGCCTGGCGGGGATTTCGACGGAAATTTACGAGGCGGCGGCAATCGACGGCGCGACGGGGGCGAAGCGTATGCTGTACATAACCTTGCCCCTCATGCGGCCGATGATCGGCTTTATCCTAATCACGGGCTTCCTCGGCGCGTTCAACGTTTTCGAGCCGGTTCAGTTGATTTCGGGCGGCGCGCCGCGCGGCAAAACCGAGGTCATTCTGTACAAGATCTACACGCAGGGGTTCGACAATTTTAAATTGGGTTTCGCGTCGGCGATTTCGGTGGTCGTTTTTGTGATCGTGCTGTTGCTGACCGTGCTCAATATGCGGATTACCGACAGCAATATCTTAAAATCGGAGGTCGCGGCGCAATGACGGCGAAACGAGTGAAAAATACGGTTCTGTATGCCGCGCTCGCGCTCTTGGGCGTGATTCTGCTCTACCCGGTCTTTTTCGGGCTATTGGGCAGTTTGAGCACGCCGTCCGAGTTTTACAAGGCGGTCGTTTTGCCCGTGCCGCACAGCCCTTTTAAACAATTTGCCGACAATTACCAACTGATATTCACCGACGAAACGCTGCTGCGCGCGTTGGCGGTCACGTTCGGCAAAATGGCGTGGGGGCTTATAATCAGCGTGCCGGTGTCGGTTTTGCTGGGCTTCGTGTTCGCCAAAATGCGCTTCCCCTTGAAAAGGACGTTCTTTTTGATTCTGATGTCCAGCATGATGATTCCGGGGCCGGCCATGATTATTCCGAATTATATTTGGATGGCGCGGTTCCCCTTGATGGGCGGCAACAATATCGTCGGGCAGGGCGGCACGGGCTTTTTAAACAACCCGTGGATGTTCGTTTTAACGGGCTGGGTCGGCGTATACAACATCTTTTTGTGCCGCCAATGCTTCGCCACGCTGGGCAACGAAATGAACGAGGCCGCCGAGATCGACGGCGCGGGCTTTCTGCGCACCGTGTTTACAATCTATATGCCGCTGGTCACGCCGATATTGGCGGTTATGTTCCTCAATTCTTTCGTAGGCTCGTGGAACGACTATTTGGGCAATCTGATTTACATGCCCGACGCAAAGCAGTGGTGGACGGTCGGCAACGTATTTGTGGACATCATGGCGATGTTCTCCGACGCGAGCGGCTTGACGCAGCCGAACTATCCGGCGGCGTTCGGCGTGGCGTTCGTCAGCATGGTGCCGCCGATTGTCGCTTACGCCTGTGTTCAGGAGCAATTCACCAAGGGTCTGGCGATGGGCGCGGTAAAAGGGTGACCAAGGAAATTGAAAATTGAAAGTTGAAAATTGAAAAGTATCGGACAAGGGAATTGAGAATTGAGAATTGAGAATTGAGAAGTGTCGGATGCTGACGCAAGAAATAACTTTTAGTATGCTATATGTTTCTTGCCCGCCGCTTCGCTTGCTTGACGAAAATTCGACCTTCACTTTTCAACTTCCCGTATCCCTATAAAACAAAAAACCAAGCGGAGGAATAAAATCATGAAAAAGAAACTCGCGGCCGCGCTCGGCATTCTCATGTTGTGCGCGCCCGGTTTGTTCGCCTGCGGCGGCAAGCCGGACGACGGGATCGGAACGGGCGGCGCGGCGCAACTCGCCGCAATTGACACGGGCTATTCGCTTTCGGCGGGCACGGTCTCGTCTTTGGGCGCGGCTTTTGACGCGGTCAACCCCGACAACTTGGACAAAGTGTTCGACGCGCCCCAAACGGGCTTTACGGTTGACGAGGGCGCGTCCCCGAGCGCGGCTTTCACGCCGGCGGATTTGATCGCGAGCGGCATGGTGATTCAGCGCAACGCGGCGGCGCGCTTGTGGGGCGCGACGGCCTACGAGGGCGAATTTGCGGTGGAGATTAACGGCCTCACGAGTTACGGCCGGGCGGCGGACGGCGCGTTCGAGATTTTCTTGCAACCGATGCCGGCGGGCGGCCCCTATAACCTTGACTTTTACTGGACGGGCGGCAGACTTCAACTGGCCAACGTTTATGTCGGCGAAGTGTTTTTGCTGTCGGGCCAAAGCAATATGGACTGGCTGATCTCGTATAACATCGATTCGGGCGATCAGCACCTGCACGGCGGTACCGGCGTGTATCAGGGCGGGGCGTACGTTCCGTCGCCGGTTTACGACAGGGGCACCAATGCGCAATGGCTCGCGGACAGTCCCGAACGCGATCAAATGATCAAGGATTATTACGAGGAGGCCACCGAACAGCGGACATATAACAACCCCTATCTGCGCATTTTCCACGTCGGGATTCACGATTTGGGGGATCTCGCCTTTTACGAGAACGCGACTTCGCCCGCCTCGTCCGTGAACGGGCATTGGTCGGGCATGTCGGGCAATGATATGCTCAATTTCTCGGCGTTCGGCTTCTTTTTCGGCAAGGAATTGCAGCGGCTGACCGGCATTCCCGTCGGGTTGGTGCTGTCGGCCTTGGGCGGCACGTACCTGACCACGTGGTCGCCGCCCGCGACCTATGCGGCGCGCGGGTCGGATTATGCCTATGGGAACGACTATGTGAAAGGGGGCAACGCCGGCTCGGGGGCGCACAACCTCGCGTCCCGCATGTACAACCTGTACATCGACCCGATCAAAAAGTTTTCCTACAAAAGCGTGGTTTGGGTGCAGGGCGAGGGTCAAAACATCAAGTACGGGCTGTCTCTGAAAGACACCGTCGAGGGCTGGCGCGCCGAATTTGGCCAGCCGAGTCTGGGCTGGACGGTTCTCGGGCATCCGACGCAGGGCGCGACTGACAGTTTTCCGGCCGATTACGTAAAAAAAGGGCCGGAGGAGCCGACGGCGTCTTATATCGCGGCCGACACGCGCGAACAGCAAAAGTGGGTTGCTGAGCAACTGCCAGGCGTATGCGTCAGCGTCAACCACGAGTTCGGCGACTATGACGAGGTGCATCAATACGACAAAAAGGGCACGGGCTACCGCGCGGCCTACAAGTTCATGGAGTTTTTCTATCAATCCGTCGGCCGTTTGACGCCGCCCGAGGCGGTTTCGGCGGTCAAGGCGGAGAACGGCGACGTGTTGGTTACGTTCCGCAACGTCGGGTCCGGGCTGAAAGTCATTCACAACGGGCGCAACATCGAAGCCGCGGGGCGGCTGGGCATCTTTTACCCCGCCGAAGCCGTTGCGGAGGGGAACGACACGCTGCGGATTTCCAGCGACTATGTGTTCGACATCAAGCAAGTGCGGTACGGTTACCGCAATTATCCCAAACTGGACAGAAACAACGTCGTGCTGTATTATTCGATATTCAGCGGGGATAATTTCGGCGCGGGGCAGTTCCTGCTCGACGCGGAATAAGGCGCGGTATATAAGGAGAGAGAAGAAATGAAAACGATGATTCATAAAGGGAAAAAATATCTCGTTTCGGCGGCGGTTTGCGGCGCGTTGCTCATGTCGGCGTTGCTGTTCGTCCCGTTCCGCGCCCATGCGGCGGGCGAGATAGACCTGTTCGCCA
>JAISFM010000317.1 GCA_031263605.1 Clostridiales bacterium
GTCCCCGTTAAACATAAACCAATCATCCCTAAATCCCGTTTGCATCACTATCGCGATACTCCCCCTTCTCTTCCCTCGACTTCCTTTAAACGCTATTTGTCCACTCCCTCGGGGGTTGAAAAGACGCAGGGCGCGGATAGATAGGGAACAGGCCCTTCCTACTTCTTGTTAGGGAGTGTACAAACCGCAAGGACGACGCCATCGGCGTCTAAAAATATTTTCGGTTCTTTTTGGCGCAAAACCCCGTGAACTGCTCGTTCGTAGCGGTGCTACGAACTGCGCTTTCACATGATTTTGCTCTCAAAAATAATTCGAAAATATTTTTGCCTTGCGGATTGTCCCCTCCCTTATCACAGGATGCCTTGCCGCCTCTTCCCCGCCGCAAGCGGCGAGACGGCGGGTTTCAAGACAGAAGTAGCCTATGCTAACCAATGGCCGAAAAAAAACGCCGTTGCCGGCATTTTCTCCCCATTTAAATTAGCATACGCTAATTTTTATACAGTATAACATACTTTGGATTTGCTGTCAACTGTTTTTCGCCGAAAAAAATTCACTTTCACCGACCCGCTTTCGTCGAAGCAATACGGCGCGGTTTCAGCCCTTCAATCCCCCGGCGACCATGTTTTTCATGATGACTTTTTGAAAGCAGGCAAAGAACGCGACGATCGGAACGACCGCGATGATCATGCAGGAAAACATCAGCGGATAGTTGTTTTCGTACTTCATTTTAATGATTAGGGTGTTGACGCCGACCGCCAGCGTCGGGTAACGCTCCAAAAAAACGACGGGCGTGGCGTAATCGTTCCAATAGCCGATCGCGGCGACAATGGCGGTCGCCGTAACGGCGGGCGCGGACAAAGGCAGCATGATTTGGAAAAACGTCCTGAAATGCCCCGCCCCGTCGATAGAGGCGGCCTCCGCGTAACTCCACGAAAGGCTTTTAAAACTTCCGAACAGGAGCAGGAAACTGAAACCGAGCCCGTTCGCGTACAGGAACAGGATTCCGGGGATCGTGTTTAAAAGGCTTACGTCCTTCATGAACTTGTACATGGCGGGCAGCGTCCCCACAAGGGGGACTACAAGCGCGAAAATCACGACGGCGTACATGGCGCGGCGGAACGGAAATTTGTAAAAGCACACCGTATACGCGGTACACGCCGACAAAAAGACCTCCGCGAAGGTCACCGCCGAGGTCAAAAGGACGCTCGTTAAGAACATTTGCGCCATATTGATGTCGCGCGCCGTTTCCCCCGCCCCCACCGTGACCCTGAAATTAAAGAACGCGTCCGAAACGTTTTTCCATTGCGCTTTTTCGGGCAACTTGAAAACGCTGCCGAAAAATTCGGCCTTGGTTTTCAGCGCGTTCAGCGTCATCCATAAAAACGGATAAATCAAACTCACCGCGTACAGGAAAAAGACGATAAATACGGCCGTTTTGACGGCCGCGGTTTTAGGTTTCGTTTTCATTATCAATAATACGTTCGCTATACATGAGAAAAATGCCCGTTTAATAATCCACGTCCTTGAAAAACCGATTCATGAACCATCTGGCGAGCAGGATAAACGGCACATAGCATACGGAGCAGAAAAGCCCGAACGCGGCCAAATACGGCCCTTGGATGTCGCTGGAATAGTTGTTGAATATATACAGCGAGATCGTGCCCGTGCCGAAAGGCGCGGTCGCGCTCGACCCCATCAGGAAATAGGGCTGCAAATAAACGGTGAGTACCGACGACATGCCCAGCACGAACGAGGTGACGACCGTCGGCCACACAAGCGGGATCATGATTTGAAACAACTCGCGGGCAAAGCCCACCCCCTCCAACCGGCCGTATTCCGCTATTTCCTTGGGGACGCGGCTCATCGCGCCCGACAGAAGCACGATATTGAAGCCGAGTCCCGCCCATACGCAATACGCGAAGATCATCCTCGGGGTCAGCGAGGAACTGCCGAACCAAAGCGGCGGCTGAATGCCTGCGGCCTTTAAAATAGGGTCGATAAAGCCGTCCGGCCCGAACGCGAACCGAAAGGACATCGTCAGCACCGCTATGGGCAAAATGGACGGCAAATAAAAGATGACGCGGTACGCGCCGCCGCCGGGGATTTTCTTAAATAAAAAATAGGAAAAGACGACCGACAGCGGCAGCGAAACAAAGCAGGTGACGGGGAAATACAGGAACGAGTTGAGCAGCATAGTGCGCGTGCTCTCGTCGGCGGTTATGCGGTTCCACAGCATACGGTAATTCAAAAAGCCGTTGAACACGTTGCCGTCCGCAAAGATATCGTACCGCGTAAAGGACGACCAAATCGCGTTAAAGTTGACATACCCCCACGTGACCGCGAAATGAAGCACGGGGTACGCGAGCATGACGGAAACGAACGCCGCTTTCGCCGCGCTCCGTTTTTTTCGTTTCCCGCGCGGCGACGCGGCCGCGCCGGGCATATCCGCTTTCACGATAAGCCCACCGCCGCGCGCATCATATCCCAATCCCTGTCCATCCGTTCCCAAACCGCGTCGAACACGACGTCGGGCGTCCGCACGGGCTTTGCGCTGTCGCCGTAATACTCGAACGCCTCGCCGTAATAGTTGCCGTCCGGATAGGGCGACAGCGGCGTGCCGGCCAAATAGACCATCGGGCTCGAACTGTACAGGTTGAACCGCGTCGAATCTTTCAGGATATTGAACATGTCCGTTTCCCACGTCGATTCGGCGACGTTCCGCAAAAGCCCGTCGAAATCATAGCGCATCGCGAGCAGGAGGCCGTTGGTGTTTTTCGGGAACAAAACCGCGTTTTCCTCCTCCGACATCCATTTCAAAAATTCCATTGCGACGGCCTTGTTTTTCCCTTTTTGCGCGACGACGATGGAATCCTTGCCCGCCAAATCGTAGGACACGCGGATCGGTTTGCCCTCCGCGTCCCGTTTCGCGTCCGGCACAAAAGGCGTAGAGGCGAGGCCGATGTCGCATTGGAACTGCGAGAGGATGTCCGCGCCGATCTCGTTGGCGACCCAGCAGGTGGCGGGCATCATGGCCGCCTGTCCCGCCGCGAACGCCATGTTGCACTGCAAATTGGAAAACGCCAGCGACTGCGGGTGGGAAAAACTTTGACGCCCGCAAACCAGATCGTACCAATACGCCCACGCCTGTTTCAAATAGGGGTATTCGTCGGGATTGAACACCGCCTTGTCCTCGAAGCGCATAAAACGGTTGAATTCGTCCGTTCCGGCCAGTTGCACCCACCAATCGTATACGAGGCTGTCCCACAGATAGGCCTCCGTCCCGCTCCAAACAAAGGGGTACACGGTTTCGCCGTCCTTCGTTTTCGCGCCCGACGCGGATATGGTTTCGCACAGCGTAATCAATTCGGCGTAGGTCGTCGGCAGCGTCCAGCCGTTTGCGTCGAACAACGCCTTGTTATAGGCGATGCCGCCCGCGCCCTGAACCTCGGGGACCTTGTAATACGAGCCCTCGAAGCGCACGCTGTTCAGCGACGACGTACAAACGCGGTCCAAAAAGCGCACGGGCAAATCCGTATTGTCGTCGTGGTAGATCTCGGCGTTGTACACGCTGTCGAGATTGGCGATCTTGCCCTGTTTGGCCAGTTTCTCCCACGGAATGTTGTGGCAGATATAAATGTCGTCGGGCGTCCCGTCCAACGCGGTGCCGAGCAGGGTCGTAAAGTCCGCCTCCTGATTCGAGGCTATCAACGTGACCTCGACGGTCGGGTAATCCGCCTCGAACCGCGTTTTCATGGCGTCGATCCAAGCGCGCCCGTAACCGCCGTTAAAGAATTTGACGCGCAGTTTGGACCCTGCGGGAAAGGTTTCCCTTTCCCGCAGCACCCAACCGCTCCTGTCGCTGTCGTCGAGTTGTTCGGGGATCTTGTCGTCGCCCTCGCGGTCCCCGCCGCCGCCCGGATTGCAAGCGAACGACAGGCAGGCAACGGCGACGCACAACGCTAAAAATAAGAAACGCAACGTTTTTTTCATAAAAACCTCCGCTCCGCCGTTTTAACGGCGGCTTAAACCTATGGCATGACGGTCACGGGCCGTTCCGGCTCATGCCGGCGCGCCCTAAAACGCCTTCCTCTTAAAGGCGAAAACCGCCAGCAAGAGTCCCGCCGCGGCCAACGCGCCGCTCGCGGCTTTTTCGCAGCCCTTTTTCACAACCTCGGTCACGGTCGTATCGTCCCCGCCGCCGGGCGTATTTTCGACGACCGTCACCGTGCAGGAGCCGCTCGCGCCGCCGCCGTCGTTGGCGTAAGCGGTGATCGTGGCTTCGCCGATTTTCTTCGCCGTGACCTTGCCGTCCTGATCCACCGTGGCGACCGAGGTGTCGGATGATTCCCAAAACAGGGACAGGTCGTCGGCCTCGCCGGGGGCTACGTCGGCGGTCAAACTCAGCGTTTCCCCCACCTTGACCGAAGCCGCCGTTTTATTCAATGTTACGGAATCGACCAGCGTCGGGACATAGGGGGCCTCGGTGTCGCGCCCCCACAAACTGACGGCGGTAATGTCGTAACTGTCGTCCGCCGCAAAGCCGGTGCGGCTCGGCACGCCGACCCCCTCCGCGTCCATGCCGGTCGCGCCGTCGCCGTACGCCCAAATCCGCGCCGCCGCCCAATTCAAGCCGTCGGGCAAATCGATGATACAGTTGCCCAGTTCCTCGTTCTTGTTCCTCTCGGCATTGCCCGACGAGGATATGTTGTTGGTGGGGTCGGTGCCCAAGCCGTGCGTCCGGAACGGCAGGTACGCGCCGTCCTCGTCCCTGCCGACCTCTACCCAGCCCATTTCGGGCGTGACCTTGAACTTACGCCCCAGGTCGTAGAAGTATTGCCCCTCGTTATGGTTGACGGGTACGGCATAGTTGTCGGCCTCGACATAATGGTTGTTCGCGTAGGAAATCGTCACGTCGAACCACGTCGTTTGTTGAACCTTGACCCAGAAGGAAAAGTAATAGATATGCTCGCCCGGATCGAGTTTGTACGCCGACTCCAAACCCGAGAAGGTCAAAGCGTCGTACAGCGGCTGCGTCGCGTTGCCCTTGTTGGTGATCCGCAGCGCGGTATTCACGCCGCCCATGCCCTCGGCCGCGCCTATATCGCCGACCTTTTCCCATACGCCGAGGTTCGACTGATTAAAGCCCCCGATTTCGTCCGTATGCGTAAACGTCCAGCCCGCGCCGTACGCGCGCCCCTTGATCGGGGCGGGGTCTGAAAAATCGCCGTCGAAACTTCTCATCGAATTATCGCCGATTTCGGTGATCGGGCCGAGTTGCGAGGGCGTCACGTAAACGTCCTCTTTGTCCTCGCAGACCGTGACCGCGCAGGACGCGGACTTTTCCGAGCCGTCGTTGGCCGTCGCCGTAATCACCGCCGTGCCGGCCGAAACGCCGGTCACAACGCCGTCCGCCACCGTCGCCACGTCCTCGTCGGAAGACTCCCAGGAAAGCGTCTTGTCCGTCGCGGTACTCGGGGTCACGACCGAAGCGAGCGTAACCGTATTGCGCGGCGATTCAGTGTCCGCGACGACCTTCGCGCGTTCCGTCACCTCGACCTTGGCGACCGAAACCGTCGGCGCTTCCTCCAAAGGGACTTTCCAAAGCGCGACGTCCGTGATTTGATAACTGTCGCCCTCGCCGAGCCCGTTCGACCACGGGCCGCTGATTCCGTCGGGGCCCGCGCCGCCGCCGTAAGCGTAAATCTTAAATGTCGCCCAAGTATATTCCGCAGGCAATTCAAAATAACAGGAGCCGCCCGTTTCGTCGGCGTTCCATTCGGGGTTGTAGGACGACGACCCTTGGGTGTTCTCATGGTTGCCCGTCAAATGCGACCGGAAAGGCAGATAATTTGCGCTTAATTTCCCGATTTCCGTCCAACCATCGCTGGGCGACACCTTGAATTTACGGCCCAAATCGTACAATTCCCCGACGCCCCATCCCGTCGTTTGGTATTCGATCGCAATATCGAACCATGTTTCCTGCTCGACCTTGACGAAAGCGGAAAAATAGACATACATGCCGCCGGAGCCTAATTTGTCGCCGATCGCGCCTTTCTGCAAAAAGTCGTTGTCCGGGGTGCCGCCCGCGCCGCCGTCAATTTTCGCGGCCGTCGCCGTTTCGGAAGGCACGCCGCTTACTTCCGTGAGCGCGCTTGCCACCGCGCCCGCCGCGCCGTCCGGGTTTAAAACCCATTGGCCGTTGCCCGTCGCGCCCCATGAACGCGTCGCGCTCAACTTGCCGTTAGAAAAGTCTTGCTCCCCGCCCGTAAACAGGTTCGTTCCCTTCGCCGCCACCGCAGGAAGAGAGGCCGGCGCGCCTCCCTCCGCCCTCGCTATCGGCGCAAAAACGCCGATCATCGCCAACTGCGCGCACAACAGCGCGGCGGCCGACAGAAAAGCCAACAGTTTCTTTCTCATGCCTTTTTCTCCTTTATGACCTCGGCCTTTCCGGCCGTTGTCCTTGAACTTCACTTTTTTCGGAACTTCGTTCCGAAAAAACAAAAGGGACATGTCCCTTTTCCCCGCATACGGGGGCGCGGGCGGCGCGCTATTTTGCCAGGCGCATTTCCGCCTTGTAAACCGTACCGGACGCGCCGGCCGCCTCGATCACGATACGGACGTTGTTAACCGTATCCTCCGATTCGAGCGTAAACCGCAGGGTTTTGGACGAAGCGGAGGGCGAATCGAAAATCAACTCGGCCGACTTCCCGACGACGGTTCTTTCCGTCGCCTTGGCGTTCGCGTTGCTCCTTTGCGGATAAACGTAATTTAAATATTCGGCGTAAACTTTCAGAGTCCCTCCGGCTCCCGCCGCCGCGCCCACGGTCAAATCGAAGGTATACCCGTTGTATTGGGCTGAAACGACCTGTTCCAATTTCCCGCCGTTCTGTAAAACCGCGCCGCCCGCCGCCGCTTTCGACGCGCCCGTCCCCTGCCATGCCGTCAACGCGTTTCCGCCGCCTTGGGCGAAGTCCCCGTTCGTGATATAGTCGTTCGTCGGCAGCGGCGCGGAATACAGGTTGCTCGCCGCCGAGGCGAGCAGGCAGCCGCCGAGATCGGGCTCGCGCATAACCGCCGTATCGGCGTACTCGGTGATCCGTACCCAGTCCACATACATATAGGCCTCGTCGAAGTCCGCCGTCCCCAGCCAATCGTCCGAATTGTCGGGGAACCACGCTCCGATCCACAACTGGCAGGAGTAGCGCGGCACGTTTCTCGTCGTAGAGCCGACCTCCTTGCCGTCCATGTACCAGACCACCGCGCTGTCGCCGTTCGCCTCGTCGGTGCGCCATTCGAGGCCGAACACATGCCATTTCCCGTCGTTATAGGGCGAATCGCAGGCGGCGGTCACCGCGTTGGACTTGTTGACCGTTTTGCCCGTCGCCGAATCGATGTAATATTCCTCGTAAGCCACGCCGCCCCACGCGTTAAAGCCCTTGCCGATCGCGGGGCATTCGATGTCGATTTCATGGTATTCTATATCGGCCGCCGTGTTCATGCCGCCCGTACTGTTGGTGTAATACGTCCACGCCGTAGAGCAGGGGCCGAAACGCGGGACGACCTTCATGCGCGCCTCGTATTTGCCGGGCCCGTAGGCGTGATTGCTGATCAAGCACGCGCCCTGCCGCCTTTTGGCGGGCTCTGCCGCGTAATTGCCGTAGGACTTTAAAACCGCCACGCCGCCCGTCGCGCCCTCCGCGTCCGCTACGGAGCGGCTTCTGGATATAAAGACGTTGGAGGCCGAAACGCCGTTGCCGCCCCAACTGTAATTGACGAGCGACCAATCGAGGGAACTGAACCCTTTGTCCCCGAAGTCGTCGTAAAACTCGCCCGTGACCGTGGGGGCGACGTTCCAACGCGAACCCAAAGGCGGGTCGGTTTCGTCCCCGTCCCCCGTCTCGGTTTCGCTCCCGCCGTCCGATACCTGCGGCGGCGTTTTCCCCGCGCCGGAACCGCCGATTGTCTGGCAAGCGGGCAAAAACGCCAACGCCAACAAAACGGCGAATAAAATTGCAAGCGTTTTTTTCCTCATACTACTTCAAATACAATTCAATCCTCTCGATTGTCGCGGCGACGCCGCTCTCGGTCTCCGCGACGATGCGCACGTCGGTGGACGCGCCGGGCTTGGGGATCGTAAAGTTCAGCGTCTTGTCCGCCGCCGCGCCTGAATTTTCAAACAGAAGTTCCTCCGATTTCCCCATTCTGACCGAGCCGAACATATACTCGGCGTAAATCTTTAATTTGCCCGTCCCGCCCGTCACGCGCGCCCGAACGTTCAAGTCGAACGAATAGCCGGGATATTGCGCCGCGATGAATTGCGTCAGTTTGGAACCGCCCCCTAACAGTACGGAGGACGCGCCGCCGGAGTCTGCGGAACCGCTCTTTTCCCACGCGGCAAAATTGCCGTCCGCAAATTGCTTAAAGGCCGGATTGGCGACGTACTGGTTTTGCGGGATCGGGTCGCTCCCCAAATTGACGGGGCTTCCGCCGGAGCCGTTGCCCGACGCGCCCGCTAAAACCGGATCGCCGTATTTCGTGATTTTAACCCAATCCACGTACATATAGGCTTCCTCGAACGCCGGGGAGCCCACCCAGCCCGCGTCGTTGGGGAACCAACTCCCGATCCAAAAGGTGGCGGTATAGCGGGGCGTATAGTCCCGTATCTCGAACATCTTTTCGCCGTCCATGTACCAAACGACCGCGCTGTCGCCGTTCGCCTCGTCCGTGCGCCATTCGAAAGCGTAGGTGTGCCATTGCCCGTCGTTGACGCCATCCGTCTCCGCCTCGGCCGTGCCGCGTTCGGCAAGCACCTGCCAATCGTAAAAATACTTATAGGACGTCCCCGACCACTTGCGGAAATCGGCGTGCATCGGCATTTCTATGTCGATTTCGCTGTATTTGTTCGTCTCCGCCGTACTGCCGCCGCCGTCGTAAAAAGTCCACGCCGCCGTGCATTGCCCAAGGCGCGGTAGGACTTTCATGCGCACCTCGTATTTGCCGGGGCCGAACGCCTGCCTGGTGATGATGGCCGCGCCCTGCCGCCGCTTCGACGGGGTTTCGTGGTAGTCCCCCGTCGAGCGCAAAACGGCGATGCCGCCCGATTCGCACCCTTCCGCGGCGGCAAGCGCGCGGCTGGTCGAAAACAAAACGTTGGCGGGGCTGGTGCCGTTGTTGGCCAAGCCCCACTTCTGGTTGCATATTTCCCATACGGACGTACTGATTCCCGACGCAAAATCCTCGAAAAACGAACCCGTCACGGTCGGTTCCTTATTCCACACAGGCGTTTCCTCCACAGGCTTATTCTCTTTCGGCGGCGCCACGGCCTCTTTCCCCCCGTCCTCCGGCGGAATAACGGGCTCGCCGCCGCCGGGAATCCCGCACGCGAAAAAAGCGATCGCGCACAGTATCGAAAGCAGCCAAGCGGCTAATTTCTTTTTCCTCATTCTTCCTCCTGCAAAACATAATTGTTATCTTTACTTACTAATGCTTTTACAGTATACTACCCGCCTTATTATTTGTCAAGCGTTTTTTACAATATTTTTTCAGATTTTTTTTCCGAACGTTTTTTCGCGTTCATCGGCGCGGCAAAAAACACTTTCCGAAGAGTTTTGACCCAAGGGTTTTAACCGCTCTGCGGATAGGGCGGCAGCATTTACTTTTTGCGGGTAGGAAAGTTTGAAAGCCGCGAAAATCCGCATGTCATCTCGACCGAAGCGAATGAAATGAGCGGAGCGGAGAGATCTCCCACCTTATTATTGTGGGAGATTTCTCGACTTCACTCAGATCATGACACACTCAATCCTTCTCAAAAAAAGTAACTGCCGTTACCGTGGCTCCGCGGATTTGACTTTGGGGCGGATTTGTTCTACAATATTACTATGCAAAAAGGGAAAAACCAAACGATCGCGCGCGAACTGAATTTGTCCCTTGTCATGGGCGCGTTTAAGCGGCGTTCCATGTCGCGCGCGGATATATCGAGAATTTTTCATTTGAGCAAGCCCGTCGCCTCGAAAATCGCGGCCGAGTTGGAGGAGATGCGCCTGATATGCCCCCGCAAGGCCTTCACGCGCAAACTGCCCGGCGTAGTCCCCCGGCAATACGAAATCAACGCGGGTTTGGGCCTGCTGGCCACGATCGACCTGTCCTCCCCCGAGGTCAGGGTCGGCGTGTCCGCTTTTAACGGGAACCCCATTTTGGAACGCCAGATTCAAGGCGTCGAAACGGTACGGATGGACGGCATTTCGTATTTTTGCGACTGTCTGGACGATCTGGCCGCCGCGCCCGAATGCGCCGGGCAGCCGATCCTGAGCCTTTGCGTCGCGATGCCCTGCCGCGTCGACAAAAACACCGGCCGCCCCCGTTGGTCGGAGCGTTTCGAGATCGACCCCGATTTCGATCTCGCCGCTTATTTGAAAGCCCGCTACGGCGCGGCGGTCACGTTAAAGAACGACGTGCAACTTTACATGCTGGCCGAAAAGAACCAAGGCGGCTTGATTACCGAAGCCGTGAAATACGCCCTCCTCGTCTATGTGGACGCCGGCATAGGCGGCAGTTTTTTCATCGACGGGCGGCCGGAGGACGGCTTTTCCGGCTTCGCGGGGGAAATCGGCTATTTCCCCGTCGTGCTCGGCGGCGAAGCCATTCCCCTCGACAGCGCGGCCTCCCTCAACGCGATCAAAAAGAACCTGCGGCTGCTGGTCGAACGGGGCGATCTCCAATACCCTCCCGGGCAGGAGGATTTCCGTTTCCGCGATATTAAAAACGCGTATTTGACGGGAAAGGAAAAGCAAATCACGGACGCGGTGAACGAATCGGCGGCTATTTTGGCTGAGGCGATCGGCACGCTCGTCAAAATATTGAATATTTATTGCGTCATTCTGAACGGGCGCGCGATACAGTTCGGCGAAAAATACCTGAAAATCATAAACGACGCCGTGCGGGCGCAGATTCCGGAGGCCGAGGTGTGTTTCAGCGCGCTCGGGCGCGACGCCGTGCGGGAGGGCTCCGCGCTGGTCGGCATCGACGCCATCATCGACGGCAAAATTATGAACCGCGAAAATAAAAGCCTTCCGCCGTCCCAACGGGCCGCCCCTCTTTGACGCGCCGCAAAACCGCCCGCTGCAACGAGGTCGAAGCCTCGGCCGCCGGAAGGTCGGCGGGTTCCAACACCTTGCCGAAAACGAAACGCTCGGCGGCGCGGTTGGCGGGATCGAGGCGGGATACGCGATAGTCCCGGGCAAAGCGCAAAATGTTGGATTCGGGGGGCAAAACCTCTTTTAATACCGGCGAAAGCATCCAAGAATCGCAGCGGAATATCATCTTGTCCCGTTTGAAAAACGCTTCGGCCGCGCGGTAGGACTTTTCCCGTTCCGCGTCCCCGAAAGCCTCGCCGCGCGGGATATGCACGCCGTAGACCTCCGAGCCCTTTCGTATCGCCCGCCCGCCCGCGTTCACGTCCCCGGCGAGTACGATCGTCTGATACTGCATACGCCCGAGTTTGAACAACTCCATTTTCAAATGCAGCGCGAGCCATTCCGTTTCCTTTAAGCCGCGCTCCCCTGTTTCCCGCAGGCACAGCCTTTCCCACAGCGCGATATCGGCGAACGTATCGATGTAAACGCCCTCCGATATGCCCCGCTCGCGGTATGCGCCCACCAATTCATAGGCGTGCCGGCAATAGTAATACAGCGCGAAACCGCAGCCGCGTTTCCCGACCCCGGCCAAAAACCCTTTTTCATCAACGTCGAAAACCCGCCGCAATTCCCCATACGCCTCCGCGCCGCCCTCCGCGCCGTCCTGCGCGCCGTCCTGTCGCGCGACCACCGCGACGGCTTCCTTTTCAAGGCCGATCCTTTCTAAAAAACGATAAAACGCCGTTTCCATACAACACCACACCGCTTCCGCTA
Source organism: Clostridiales bacterium (assembly GCA_031263605.1). Classification (GTDB taxonomy): domain Bacteria; phylum Bacillota; class Clostridia; order Christensenellales; family DUVY01; genus BNZQ01. Next base: position 11,907 of record JAISFM010000317.1, read on the forward strand.
TTTTGTCAACACGCGGTTATATTTAGGAAGTATATCATATTTTTGCCGCGACTGTCAAAAGAAAAATCAAGTCGGCCCGACGCCGGCATTTGCTTTTTTGAAAAAGGCAGAGCATGTCATAATCCGATCGAAGTCGGAAAATCCCCCAAAATATTGAGGTTGCGAATTTCTCCGCTTCGCTCATTTCATTAGGTCAAGACGACGTGCGGATTTAATAGGTCGAGACGCCGTGCAGATTTTAGTTGTTTTTAAACTTTCCCCGCCCGCGAAAAAGCAAATTACTGTCGCCCAGTTAGAAAGCCGCAGCAACAGCATACACTTTTTTAAGAGCAATTATCGCCTATCCGAACAGAACGAGAAAAAACCCTATATTTATGATTGGAAATCTCTC
>JAISFM010000357.1 GCA_031263605.1 Clostridiales bacterium
CGGCCATCGCGCCGTCGGCTTTCAAGTCCCCCGCCGTGACCGCTTTGCCCGATTGGTCGCGGGCGGCGACGATCCGCGCAAGGCGCGCCCACAGGTCTTTCATGCCCTCGGACAGGCACAGCGCGGCCATGACCTCGCTCGCGGCGGTGATGTCGAAGCCTTCCTCGCGCGGCAGGCCGTTCGCCGCTCCGCCGAGGCCGATTACGCAGTTCCGCAGGGCGCGGTCGTTGACGTCCGCGCAGCGTTTAAAGGCGGGTTTCGAGATGTCGATATTCAGCGCGTTGCCCCAATGGATATGGTTGTCGATCATCGCGCACAGCAGGTTGTTCGCCGCCGTTATCGCGTGGAAGTCGCCGTTGAAGTGCAGGTTGATGTCCTCCATCGGCGCGATTTGAGCGTACCCGCCCCCCGTCGCGCCGCCTTTCATGCCGAACACCGGCCCCAGACTCGGCTCGCGCAAGGCCAACGCGGCGTTCGCGCCCGCCCGCCGCAGCGCGTCTGCAAGGCCGATCGACACCGTGGTTTTGCCCTCGCCCCCCGCCGTCGGGTTGACCGCCGTCACGAGAATCAATTTTCCTGCTTTGCCCGATTGCGCCGTTTCGCCGTCAACCGCTATTTTGGCCTTGTATTTCCCGTAGCGGTACAACGCGCTCTCGGGGATTTTTAAAAGCGCGGCGATTTCGCCGATGTCTTTTAATTTTGTCGCGCGCGCGATTTCAATGTCCGGTTTCATGGCTACTCCTTTTCTGCGAGAAAACTTTTTGCAAAAAGTTTTCTCGCGCTCTTTCAAAAAACTTCAACTGTTATTATAAGCGCATAGGTTCGGGGTCGATGGGTTCTCTGTTCGAGTTTTGGTTGTTTTGGTTTTGGTTTTTTGAGGGATTTTGCGGGAAAACCTTTTTTGTCAAAAAGGTTTTCCCGCGCCCTTTCCAAAAAACTTTTACTGTTCTATAAGGCAAGTTTTGAAGTATACAAACCGCGTTGCTCATAAACACGGCTTGTCATTAGACTTGCAGCGAAATTAACTTGCGGCGGCCTTGCGCGTCTTTTAATTCCACCGCAAGTCATTGCGAGGAGCGCGTAGCGCGACGCGGCAATCTCTACCGTGCAGGGGAACGCCCCGCGTTTTAATTGTGCATTGTGCATTGTGCATTATGAATTGTCTTGTCATGACCCGAGCGAAGTCGAGAAATCTCCCACCGCTTAAAAATTCCCCTCCCCTCGGAGGAGTGGACGCGAGCGAAGCGAGCGAACGGGGTGGTTGCGCCTTTCTTGTCACTAGATCGGGTCACGTTTCCGCATCGGCCGATTTAGGCTCGGTCGGTTCGGGATTATCCGTTCCCGCGTCAACCGATTTGGGTTCGGCCGGTTCCGCCTTTTCCGTTTCCGCGTCCGTCGGCTCCGCCCTTTCCGTTTCCGCCGCTAATACGTCGATCGTCAACTGGCCGTCGAACGGCTCCGAGGCGTCGGTTGCGTCCGTCTGTTGTTCGCCGCCGTCCGCCGCCGTTTGCCCGCCGTCCGTTTCCTCTCGGTCCTTACTTCTCAATTCCCCGTTCTCAATTCTCAATTCCCGATCCGACATTCGCAACTGTTTCGGGGGCTTCGGCGGCTTTCGATAGGTCTGGAACAGATAAACCGAAAGGCCCAACGCAAGGCTCGCCCCCAACAGGACGATCCAACCCAACGCGCCGCGAATCAAACCGCCGTCGCCGCCCGACCCGCCGTAGTTGAAAATCGAAATCAAAATGCCCGACAGCAAAACGACGGCCGCTTGCCCCGTGCGGTAGAAAAAGTTCAGCATTCCGGCCGCGTCGGGCGAGTCGGGGTCGCCCTTGCGCGTTTCCGCAAGCATCGCCGACGGCACGCAAAAGACCGCGCCGAGCCCGAAGCCCGAAACCGCGAACGCGGGCACGAGCAGCCCTTCCGGCGGGAACCCGGCGTCGAAATAATAGGCGGCGGCGAACGCGGCGCACATCAGCAGGATGCCCGACAAGGCGACGGCGACGCCCGCCAGTACGGCGTGTTTTTTGCCGCGCAGCCGCGCGATTCGGGGCCAAAAGAATTGCGAGCCGATCGCCGCAAGGAACAGCAGACCCATGTCGAGCGCGGCCAGAAAAATCGGCAGGCGCAGCGTATGGATCAGGAACAGCAGCCCCGTGCCCGACAGGAACGCGACGCTCATCAAACTGGTGCAGTAGCCCAACAGGACGGCGCGCCCGTCCTTTGCTTTCAGCGCGGAGAAGTAATGTAGCACGAGTTTTTTCAAGGAAAGCCCGCCCGCCTGTTTTTCCTCCGCATTCATCGTTTTGGCGCGCAGGCGCGGCAGGTGCGGATACGTCGTAAAGAACGCCGCCGTCCCCGCGATCAAAGCCGCGCCGGACAGGATCAGCGCAAGGTTCATATAGCCCGCGGGGTCGGCCGAATCCCGCAAAAGGCCGCCCATCAATATCAAGGGCACGGCCAGCGACGCGATAAAGAACAAATTCTTGACGGTGTGGATCGCCTTCCTTTCGGCGGCGTCGCCCGCCAGTTCGTCGCCCAGCGCGTCATAGGGCATTTGCATACAGGAAATCAATACGCTGATCACCGTGACCGACAGCGCGAGCCACAAAAATTTAACGCCCGCCGCCGCCGCGGGCGGCATACTCCACAAAAAGATGTTGGCCAGAGCCGCGAGAAACACGCCCAAAATATAAAAGCCGTAGCGTTTGCCGAAAAGGACGCTGGCGCATTTGTCGGAAATGCGCCGCGCGAGCGGGTCGCAAACCGCGTGGGCGAGCAAGCCCATGCTCAACGCGATGCCGGCTAGCCAGCCCGGCATGGACATCGCGTCCACGGCGAACAGCAGGGCGAGCGGGAACAGGGTCTGCTGTAAAATGCTGTACGGAAACAACCCCGCGCCGTACAGTATTTTGGCGGGCAGGGAGAGCATGTGTTTGTTGTCGGTAGGTTTTTTTTTCATCGTTTCATTATATCCGGATTATCTGGATATTTACAATTTACAATTGACAATTGACAAATTGCGGATAGTAGTGAGCGAGTGGATAGCGGTTAGTGATTAGTGGATAGCGGTTGGCGGTTAGTGGTTAGTGTCGGTCAAGGAAGTTAGCGCGCGTCATTCTGTTTGCCGTAAAGAATCGAAACCGCTTGTCATTGCGAGGAGCGCGGAACGCGACGCGGCAATCTCTACCAAACAAAGGAACGCCCCGCGCGCTTTCCTCTCTCATTCCGAATGCGCAACCCCATGTCATGATCTGAGCGAAGTCGAGAAATCTCCGACCTTAATTGTGCATTGTGCATTGTTCTGTCATTTCGAGCGTAGTCGAGAAATCTCCCACATATTCGATTAAGCCCTGTCATTCTTAACTCCGTTCGGAATGACATATATTTACGGTTCGGAACGACAAGCCTTTGCGCACCGCACCCCCAACCGACACTAATCACGGACCACCAACCGCTATCCACTCGCTAACTACTATCCGCAATTTGTCAATTGTAAATTGTAAATTGTAAATCGCGTTGTCAATTGTAAATCGCGATCCGACGCGCACCGCACCCCGACCGACACTAATCACGAACCGCCAACCGCTATCCACTCGCTAACTACTATCCGAACTTCTCAATTCTCAATTCTCAATTTTCAATTTACATAGTCCTAATGTAATTCCTAAACGTCACTGTCTCGCCGTGCCAGTACAGCGGCACCACGCCAGTCTCGCCGTTGCGGTGCTTGGCGATGTGCAACTCGACCTCGTTGCGCTGCTCGGGGGGAATGCTCTCGTCGTTCTTGTCGTGCTTGCGATGAATGAAAATCACGATGTCCGCGTCCTGCTCGATCGCGCCGCTCTCGCGCAAGTCGGACAACTGCGGCTTGTGGTTCGGCCGCTTTTCCACCTCGCGGGACATCTGCGATAAAAGAATCACAGGCACGTCGAGTTCCTTGGCGGCGATTTTCAGGCGACGCGTGATTTCGGCGACCTCGCTTTGCCGGTTGTCGGCGCGCGTGCCGCTGTACATCAACTGCAAATAATCGATCAGCACGAGGTCGAGCCCCTTTTCCCGTTTCAAACGGCGGCATTTGGACAGGATCTCGGCGGGCGTGATCAGCGAGGAATCGTCGATATAGACCTCAGCCGCGTCCAGCGTCCGGCGCGCCGTCCATATCGCCGTCCAGTCGTCCTGTTTGAGCCCGCCCGACAACGCTTTGGACATCGACACCTCGGCCGCGCTGCACAGCATACGCTGATAGATTTGCGCCGCGGACATCTCCAAACTGAACACCGCGCATTTGAACGCGCCGCGCGCGCCCGTCTCGGTTTTCTTTTCGCCCGACCGCGCGACGTTTTGGACGACGTTCATGCCCAAAGCCGTTTTGCCGACGCTGGGGCGCGCCGCGACCAGAATCAAGTCGGAACGCTGCAAGCCGTTTGTCAGCCTGTCCAATTCGGTGAACCCCGTGGGAATGCCGCGCAAACTCGATTTGTCGCGGTGGATTTTTTCGAGGTACTCGAACACCTTCTTGCCCGCGCCGGCGATCGGGACGAGTTCGCTGCGCGACAGGGTTTCGCCGACATCGAAAATCAGTTTTTCCGCGTAGCCCAACACGCCGAACACGCCCGAGTCCGCGTCCGCCCCGTCCTTGCCCGAATCCCGCCGCGCGGTTTCCTCGCGCTCGTTGAACGCCCGCTCGATAATCAGATTGGACGCGTGGATCACGCGCCGCAAGACCGAATTGCGCTGGACGATTTCGGCGTACCACGCGTGGTTGGCCGCGCTGGGCACCAGCGTCGTCAGTGCGGACAGGTAACTCATGCCGCCGACCTCGCCCATTTTATTCAGGCGTTCCAATTCGTCGGACAGCGTGACCAAATCGATCGGCGCGCTCCGCCCCGCGATATTCTGCATGGCGGCGAATATTTCGCGGTTCTGCTCCAAATAAAAGTCGCACGCCTGCAACGCGCCCAAAACGTTGGAAGCCGCTTGCGCGTCGATCAGAGCGCAGCCCAAAACGGACTGTTCCGCCTCTAAATTATGAGGCGGTATCCGTCCCGCCGCCGGCGGGTTCGCGGAGTTGGCGTTGGTTTGTTTTTTATACGTAGACATTTTTTATTATTGACAATTTACAATTGACAAATTTCGGATAGTAGTAGCGAGTGGTTAGCGGTTCGCGGTTAGTGATTAATGGTTAGTGATTAGTGTCGGGTCGGAGTGCATTGCGCCAAAACCTGTCATTCTGAACGCAGTGACGAATCTCAACCGTAGTAAGACGAATTGACAATTGACAAATCCCAACCGCTGAACAATTCCCCTCCCCCAGAGGGGTGCCGCTAACGGCGGCGGGGTGGTTATCGTTTATTGACGAGGTAGTATACAAACCGCATTGCTCATAAACACGGCAGGTCATTGCGAGGAGGACGCGTAAAGCGTCTGACGAAGCAATCTCTATATAAAAAGGTACGTTTCGTGTTTGGCAGAGATTGCCGCGTCGCGCTTCGCGCTCCTCGCAATGACCTGCCGTGTTTATGAGCAATGCGGTTTGTACACTCCTTATTGACGATTGACAAATTGCGGATTAAGGTTTATGAAAGCGGTATTGCCTATGGGCAAGAAACGCAAATCACCTTCAAAGCCTCTTTCCCGACAGGTCAACAATTTGTCAATTGTCATTTGTCAATTGTAAATCGCATCTGACGCGCAGTGTACCCCGACCGAAACTAATCACTAACCACCAACCGCTATCCACTCGCTAACTACTATCCGCAATTTGTCAATTGTCAATTGTAAATTGTAAATCGCGAATTGTCATTCGCAATTTGCGCCCGCGCCCGCCGACTCACACCCTCGAAACCGTCCCCGCCCTGTTCTTCGCCCTCATGCCCGCGTTCAAAACGATCTTGCGGATGCGGATACTTTTCGGGGTCACCTCGATGTATTCGTCGTCGGCGATAAATTCCAGAGCCTCTTCCAACGACATCAGGCGCGGCGGCGAAAGGCGCAGCGCGTCGTCCGAGCCGGACGCGCGCATGTTCGTCAAATGCTTTCTCTTGCAGACGTTGACGACCACGTCGCCGCCTTTCGGGTTCTCGCCGACCACCATGCCCTCGTAAACGGGCACGCCCGGCACGATGAACAGGTCGCCGCGCTCCTGCGCGTAAAACAGCCCGTAGGGCGCGGCGTCGCCGCTCTCGTGCGCCACAAGGCTGCCCGTCGCCCGCCGCTCGATGTCGCCCTTGTATTCCTCGTACCCCAAAAACACCGAATTGATGATGCCCTCGCCCTTGGTGTCGGTCAGAAACCCTGACTTGTACCCGAACAGGCCGCGCGCGGGGATTTTAAATTCCATGCGCATACGGTCGCCGTGCGGGTTCATGTGAATCAACTCGCCCTTGCGCACGCCCATCTTGTTCATCACGACGCCCACGCTGGCCTCCGGCACGTCCACCACAAGGCGGTCCACCGGCTCGTGCCTTTTGCCGCCGACTTCCTTGTAAAGGACGCGCGGCATACTGACCTGAAACTCATAGCCGTCGCGCCGCATGTTCTCGATCAAAATCGAGAGGTGCATCTCGCCGCGCCCGCACACCTTGAACGCGTCGGAACTCATGGTGTCGGACACGCGCAGGGCCACGTCCTTCAACGTTTCCTTATAGAGCCTGTCCCGCAAATGGCGGCTCGTGACGAATTTGCCCTCTTTGCCGGCGAACGGGCTGTCGTTGACGGCGAAAGTCATCTCCACGCTGGGCTCGCTGATCTTGACGAAGGGCAGCGGCTCCGGCGCGTCCGCGTCGCAAACCGTGTCGCCGATCGTCACACCCTCCACGCCCGACACGCACACCACGTCGCCCGCCGAGGCCTTGTCCACCTGCACCCGCGCAAGCCCCTCGAATTGGAATATCGCGCTGATTTTGACCTTTTGCGGCGGGCGGTTGCCGTAGTAGTCGCAAATAACCGCCTGCTGGTTGAGCCGTATGGAGCCGCGCTCTATGCGCCCGATCGCGATGCGCCCCACATAGTCGCTGTAATCGACGCTCGACACTAGCATTTGCAGGGGGCCCTCCGCGCCCGCCGGCGGGTCGATATAGCGGACGATCGTCTCGAACAGCGGAACCAAATCCGTCCCTTTCTCGTTCGGGGAGAGGGACGCCGAGCCCTGCCGCCCGCTGCAATAGACGATCGGGCTGTCGAGTTGCTCGCTTGTGGCGTCGAGTTCGAGCAGGAGTTCCAGCACCTCGTCGCCGATTTCGTTGAGGCGCGCGTCGGGTCGGTCGATTTTGTTGATGACGACGATGACCTTCAAATCCAGTTCCAATGCCTTGGACAGGACGAAACGCGTTTGGGGCATCGGCCCCTCGAACGCGTCCACAATCAGCAGAACGCCGTTGACCATTTTCAACACGCGCTCGACCTCGCCGCCGAAGTCCGCGTGGCCGGGGGTATCGACGACGTTGATCTTATAGTTGCCGTATTTGACCGAGGTGTTTTTGGCCAAAATCGTGATGCCGCGCTCGCGTTCGAGGTCGTTGCTGTCCATGACGCGTTCCTCGACCTGTTGGTTGGCGCGGAAAACGCCCCCCTGTTTGAGCATTTGATCCACCAACGTAGTTTTGCCGTGGTCAACGTGGGCGATAATAGCGATGTTGCGTAAACTTGCGTTAATCATAATATCCTTATTGTGAAGCGAAGGGAAGGGAATAGTGGATAGGGAATAGTGATTAGTGGTTGGTGTCGGTCGGGTGACATTGCGCAAACTGTCGTTGCGAGGAGCGCGACGCGTCCCGATGGTCATTACGAGGAGCGCGGAACGCCGCTTTTGTCATTGCGAGGAGCGCAAAGCGCGACGCGGCAATCTCTACCAAACAAGGGAATGCCCCGCGCCCTCTCTCTGTCATGTTGTCAACCGTCGCGCGGCATGTCATTGCGAGGAGTGCGACGCGTCCCGTTTGTCTCTCATTCCGAATGCGCAACCCTATGTCATTTCGAGCGAAGTCGAGAAATCTCCCACCGATTAAAAATGACAAATGACGAATGACGAATTAATGACTGACAGGTTTTTCGCGCAATGTACTCCGACCGACACTAACCACTAATCACTAACCACTATTCCCTACTCCCTTTTCTCCCGTCGTTTTTTCACTGCCGGCGCGAGCACGAGCAACGCAGCCATGCCCCCGATAAACACGACCGCGATCAAAAACGCCGTAACGTAATAGGCGTCCACATGCGGGTCGATGTACGTGAAATTCATCGGGCGGTTGGGGTTGAGGGCGGCGGTCATATCAAAATAGCCGACTTTCCAAATGTGGTAATAAAAGCCGTCGGAATGCCTTTCGACCGCGTCGGCGTCGGTCTTTACCCAGCGCGTGGAAACGGCGTGAACCTCGTAAAACACAAAGTTTTCAAAAAACGCGTCCAAGACGAACGTCTCGCCGAGCAGGCCGGGCATCCCGTCCCCGGCGGTCAAGCCCACATAGGAAAAGCCCGTCGGCGTCCCGTCGAACGCGCCCGCGCCGAACAGAAAATAATACGTCATGACGGGAACCAAAATCGCGGCATTTTGCGCGTCGGCGAAAGTGAAACCCTGCAAATTGTCCGGCACGGCGAAACGACTCGCGTCCTCGCCGTAATACCGGTCGGCAAAGAGCCCGCTTTTGTCGGGCTTGCGCCCGCCCGCCGAAGGAGTCCACCCGTAATAGGCGTAATACTCTTCCGTTGAAGGGAAGTCGATATACAGGGTCAAATTAAAATCCGTGCGCGACTCCGCGTCGATTTTCACCCGCGCGCCGCCGACGGGATTAAACATCAAGGCCTCGTACGCGACGGCGAATTTTTCAACCTCTTGTAAAAAATTCCCTGTCGTATAGCCCGCGCCCTCGATTTTCCTTTGGCTGGCGGCTCCGAGTTCGATCGTATATTGCTCCTCGCACATCGAGCCCAGATCGTAAAAGATATGCGTTACCGTGCTTTTTTCGGGCAGAACCGCGGCAACGGCGGCTTTCGGCGCGCCCGCGCCCCCGATCAGAAGGCCGCTCGACAAAAAAACGGCCAAAAGAAAAGCGTAAATCTTTTTCATATTTCTATTATACAATAAAAAAGAAAAAAATTCAAGCGTTCGACGAAAGGGAAACAAAATCGGGAAATGGGAAGTGAGAATTGAGAAGTTCGGATAGTAGTTGGCAAGTGGATAGTGGGTAGTGGTTAGTGATTAGTGGTTAGTGTCGGTCGGGTGACATTGCGCAAAATGTCATTTCGAGGAGCGCGATGCGTCCCGCCGGTCATTGCGAGGAGCGCGGAACGCGCGACGCGGCAATCTCTACCGGACAGAGGAACGCCCCGCGCGCTTTCCTATCTCATTCCGAATGCGCAACCTCATGTCATTTCGAGCGCAGTCGAGAAATCTCCGACCTTAATTGTGCATTGTGCATTGTGAATTGATTCGTCATTTCGAGCGCAGTCAAGAAATCCCCCGCCGATTAAAAATTACGAATGACGAATGACGAATGACAAACATTGGTTAATGATTAATTGCGGATAGGTTTCGTTAAATCGGCATTGCCTGTGGGCAAGAAACATACATCGCCCTCAAAGCCCCTTTTCCGACAGGTCAACAATTAATCATTTATCATTTATCATTTATCATTTATCATTTATCATTAGTCAAATCATTAATTCAATCGGAATGAGCAAGGAACGCGCGCGGCGTTCCCCTGTTTGGTAGAGATTGCCGCGTCGCGCTTTCGCGCTTCTCGCAATGACATCGGGGCGTTCCGCGCTCCTCGCAATGACTTTTTTTCGCCTCCCCTTTTTTTCCCGACATGACCGCTTCCCCCCATTCC
>JAISFM010000005.1 GCA_031263605.1 Clostridiales bacterium
TGTACAAACCGCGTTGCTGTCGGTCATTGTGAGGAGCGCGGAAGCGCGACGCGGCAATCTCTACCGAACACGAAACGCGCCTTTTTACATAGAGATTGCCGCGTCGCGCTTCGCGCTCCTCGCAATGACGAGAGAGGAACGGCGTTCCGCTTGTACAGCGTGAAAGTTTTTGAAAGGGGCGCGGGGGAAACTTTTTCCAAAAAGTTTCCCCCGTAAACCACCCCCGCAAACCGCCCCGCAAAAGTTTCCCCCGCAAACCACCCCGCCGCCTTTACATTCCCCGCGAAAAATGATATAATACAACCGTTCCGCATTCTGCATTTAACTGTGCGCTGTGGACTGTGCACTGTGGACTGAAAAAACTATGCGCCCTTTTGTTCATTTACACCTGCATACCGAATACAGCCTGCTCGACGGGGCTGTCCGATTGGACAAACTCTTTTCGGCGTGCGCCGAATCGGGAATGCCCGCGGTGGCCGTGACCGACCACGGCAATATGTTCGCCGCGCTCAAATTTTTCGAGGCCGCCAATAAACACAACGAAAAACACCCCGAACATAAGGTCAAACCCATTTTCGGCTGCGAATTTTACGTCGATAAGGATCTGCGCGTCAAGGAAACGCCCGACGGGCGTATGCCGAAATTTCACCACTTGGTGCTGCTGGCCAAAAACTACAAGGGCTATGAAAATCTGGTCAAACTCAATTCCGTCGCCTATGTGGACGGCTACTATTACAAGCCCCGCATCGATTACGCGCTGTTAAAAGACCACGCCGAGGGCTTGATTTGCTTGACCGCCTGTATCGCGGGGGGGATACCGCGGCTGCTCGCGGCGGGCGACTCCATCGGGGCCAAAACGCTCGCCCTCGATCTGAAAAACGCCTTCGCGCCCGGCGACTTCTATATCGAACTCCAAGACCACAATATCCCCGCGCAACGCGAAATCCTGTCCCAGTTGGTCATGCTGGCGCAGGAAATCGACGCGCCGCTTGTCGCGACAAACGACGTGCATTATTTGCGGAAAGAGGACGCCGAAACGCAAAAGGTACTGATGGCGATCGCCTTTAAGCGCAGTTTCAGCGACATGGGCGACGACGGCGGCGACGACGGCTATTTCCCGACCGAGGAATTTTATCTGAAATCCGGCGACGAAATGGCGGAAAAATTCGCCTTCGCCGCGGAGTCTATCGACAACACCCTGATCATCGCCGACAAATGCAACGTCGAAATGCGCTATAAACAGCCCCTGCTGCCCGGCTACGCGCCGCCCGACGGCAAGTCGCCCTACGACTACCTGCGGGAACTGACCGAACTGGGCCTTGCCAAAAAATACCGCGACGCCCGCGAAAACGGCCCGCGCGCGGCGGAAATCCGGGCGCGCGCGGACTACGAGTTGGGCATCATCGCCAAACAGGGCTTTTTGGAATATTATTTAATCGTCTGGGACTTTATCCACAAGGCCGAGGAGATGGGCATACCGGTCGGCCCCGGCCGCGGCAGCGGCGTGGGCAGCATCGTCGCCTACGCGATCGGCATCACCAAGGTGGACCCCCTCAAATACAACCTGCTGTTCGAGCGGTTCCTCAATTCCGAGCGCGTCAGTATGCCCGACTTCGACATCGATTTTTGTTACGAGCGGCGCGGCGAGGTGATCGAATACGTCATTGAGAAGTACGGCGCGCCCCGCGTGGCGCAGATCGTGACATTCGGGACGCTGGCGGCGCGCGCGGCGATCAAGGACGTGGGGCGCGTCTACGGCGTGATGTATTCCGAAACCGACCGCATCAGCAAATTGATCCCGTTCACCCCGAAGCCCGACCCCTTGCGCAAATATTTGGACGCGATCCCCGACCTCCGGCAGGCCTACGACGCCGACCCGCAGAACAAAAAGGTGCTGGATATGGCGATGGCGATCGAGGGGATGCCGCGCCAAACCTCGATGCACGCGGCGGGCGTGGTCATTTGCAAGGACGACATCGACAAATTCGTGCCTCTGCAAAGAAACGGCGAGGACGTGACCACGCAGTTCGACATGATCGAGGTGGAGCGCGTGGGGCTCTTAAAGATGGACTTCCTTGGCTTGCGCACGCTGACCGACGTCAAAAAGGCGGTGGATTACGTGTACGAGAACCGCGGGGTCAAAATCGACTTTTACGACATGGAGTACGACGACCCGGCGGTTTACGAATTGATCGGCGACGGCGACACGGCGGCGGTGTTTCAGGTGGAAAGCGCGGGCATGAAACGCTTTATGGCGCAGTTGCAGCCGACCAATTTGGAGGACATCATCGCGGGGATCGCGCTGTTCCGCCCCGGCCCGATGGACAGCATCCCGACCTACATCGCGAACAAAAAGAACCCGGCAGGGATCGCCTACAAGCATGAAATCCTGCGCCCGATTTTGGACGTGACTTACGGCTGCATTGTCTATCAGGAGCAGGTCATGCAGATCGTGCGCGAAATGGGCGGGTACAGTTTGGGGCGCGCGGACATCGTGCGCCGCTTGATGAGCAAAAAAAAGGCCTCCGAAATGAAAAAGGAGCGCGAGATTTTCGTGCACGGCTTGACCGGCAAGGACGGCAAGCCGGAGGTCGAGGGAGCGGTGGCGCGTGGTATCCCCGAAAGCGTCGCGCTCGAAGTGTTCGGCGAGATGGAGAGTTTCGCCCAGTACGCGTTCAATAAGTCCCACGCGGCGGCCTA
>JAISFM010000024.1 GCA_031263605.1 Clostridiales bacterium
GCTTTTCGTTCGAGGGCTTTTACGAGATCTTTGCCCGCATCCCCGCCGAAACGGGCGGCGTGATGTCTATGTCCGCCAACCTGTGCCGCGAGGTCGGTTTTGCCGAAGCCCGCGATATAGAACTGTTTTTCGAGTACCTGACAGGCGGCGCGGCTCCGCCCAACAGGCCCGCGATCCGGTTTTCGGTCAGCGACGACAAACCTTACTTCTCCGTCAAGCCCGACCCCGCCCGCCCCGTCAAGCGGTGCGCCCTGTTCTATGCCTACGGCGGCGCGGCGCGGGACCGGAATTGGGAGCGGAAGGAAGCCTTTATGAGCGCGGACGGCGAGTATATCGCCAACATCGACTGCTACGACATTCCCGACCCGCTGTACGTTTACGGCGCGGCGTATTATGAGGACGGGTTCAGCCTGTGCACCCGCGTACTGAAAAAGACCGCCGCCGAATTGAACGCGCCCGTCAAACGCCTCGTCCCCAGCCATTTGCTGTACGCGCCCGGGGGCGGCCGCGACTCCTTTACCACCGTTGACAGCCGCGTCCTGATCCATTACAAGGACAATGTCGAACGCGTCAGCGGCCCCTTGGGGATCGAGGGCGTGCGCGCCGCGACAGGGAAATTGGCCGCGTTTAAGCCCGGCGACCCGCGTTTTTCGCCCCTGCGCGGGTCGGCAATCCAAATCAACGCCTATTCCGCCGCGCCCGCCGGCCTCGTCGTGGGGTTGCGGGACGGCAAGGGCGTCGTCTATTATTCCAAGGAAACGCCCCTTTGCGGCGGCGAGATTTGGCAGAAGGCCGCGCTGGACGCCGCCGCGTTCAAGACCGCGCAAAAGACGGCGTTGGTCGATTTCTCGGACATCAAGGCGTTGTGGTTCGAGGCCCCGGCGGGGGTGGTCGTGAGCAGTATTATTTGGACGTGAGGGAGGCGGCGGGGCGGGATTGATGCGAGGGACAATCAAAATAAATTTACAATTGACAATTTACAATTGACAAATTTCGGATAGAGAATAAGCACGCAAAAAACTCAAACCGAAATTTGGCCATTGTAAATTGTCAATTGTAAATCGCTTGACAATCGCAAATCGATTGACAATCGCAAAAAGTAAAAGTGAAAGAGAAATTTATCGACAACCCCTATGTGAAACGGTACGACGGCTTGATTTCGGCGATCGAGATCGTGTTGGTCGTCGCGATCGCCCTCTTGTGCGCCACGCTGTTCCAGCGCGACGTCAGTTCCTTGCGCGGCATTCAAGGCCCGTCCATGCAACCGCTTTTCAACGGTTACGAGGACTATACCTCGGCGCAATGGCGGGAGACGCGCGACAGCGTGTATATCACCCGCTTGTCCCCGATCCGGCGCGGCGACATCGTTGTGTTTACCGAGAAAAGCGCGGACGGCAAGTACATGAAAGACGAGGACGGCAATTATCTGTCGATCATCAAGCGCGTGATCGGTTTGGGCGGCGATACCGTCATGTTCTCCCGCGACGGCGACGGGCATATCCGCGTCAAAGTCAACGGCGAATTTATCAACGAGGATTATTTGGGTACGGTTGACGGTAGGGATTATCGGCGCGACGGCATGAAAGAAGGCAGCGTTACCCTCGATGAGGAATATTCCGTCCCCGATAAAACCTATTATTTGTTGGGCGATAACCGCGGCAACAGTAAAGACAGCCGCGCTTTGGGCGCGATCGCCGCCACCGACATCGAGGGCAAGGCCTATATGAAAATCGTCCCGGGCGAAAACTTTTGGGACGGGCTGTGGAAGTTGGTTTTTTACGGCGACAACGGCATGGCTTGACGGCACGGGGGGGGGGCGACGCGGCAATCTCTGCCGAACACAGGAACGCCCCGCTCTTTCCTTTTTTCTAATGCGGAATGCAAAATGCAGAATGCATAATTGTTGACCTGTCGAAAAAGAAACTTTGGATATGCTTTGCGTTTCTTTCCACTTTGTCATTGCGAGGAACGCGAAGCGCGACGCGGCAATCTCTATGTAAAAAGGCGCGTTTCGTATTCGGTAGAGATTGCTTCGTTGCTCACTGCGTCCGCTCCTCGCAATGACCGGCGGCAACGCTGTCTGGCCACTTCCTTCCGGCTATTTGTCTACTTCTTTCTGCATGGGGAGCGGGCAACCCGCGTTGCCATAAAACACGGCAAGGCAGGTCATTGCGAGGAACGCGAAGCGCGACGCGGCAATCTCTATGTAAAAAGGCGCGTTTCGTATTCGGTAGAGATTGCTTCGTCGCTCACTGCGTTCGCTCCTCGCAATGACCGGCGGCAACACTGTCTGTCCACTTCCTTCGGTCTATTTGTCCACTCCTTTCTGCATGGGGAGCGGGCAACCCGCGTTGCAAATAAAACACGGCAAGGCAGGTCATTGCGAGGAGCGCGGAGCGTGACGCGGCAATCTCTATATAAAAAGGCGCGTTTCGTGTTTTGTAGAGATTGCTTCGTCGCTCACTGCGTTCGCTCCTCGCAATGACCGGCGGCAACGCTCTTTTGTCCACTTCCTTCCGAACGCCCCGCGCGATTCTTTTCTTGACCGCAATTTTGCATTTTGCATTCTGCATTCGTGTTGCATTCCGCATTCGATAATGACAAACTGCATTCGATAATTGGGGAGTGTACAAACCGCGTTGCTATCGGTCATTGCGAGGAGCGCGGAGCGCGACGCGGCAATCTCTACAAAACACGAAACGCACCTTTTTATATAGAGATTGCTTCGTTGCTCACTGCGTTCGCTCCTCGCAATGACCGACAGAATTGATTAACAATGCTATTTATACACTCCCCGATAATTGACAAACCCGCATAAAGAGTGTATACTGTTTTTATACAAAGAATGTACACTGTCCCATATGCTGTCCTATATAAGGAGAAAATCATGAAAAAACGCGGTTTAGTTATTTTCCTGTTTCTGATCGGCGCGGCGGTCTTGGTTTCCGCTTGCGCGCAAATCGAATATAAAATCTATTTTCGGGTGGACGGCGAATTGTACGCCACCGTCAATACCAACGGCGGCGAAACCGTCAAAATGCCCCCCGACCCCCAAAAGGACGACGCCGTTTTCGGCGGCTGGTTTTGGGACGACGGGCAATGGGAAGAACCCGTTACCGTCAACTCCCTGTTGAACGCCCCCCTGTACGAAAATATGACGGTGTACGCCAAATGGATAACACCCGATATTTCCAACCCCGATCCCGACCCCATCGCCTATACGGTGACGTTCAACGGCGGCGGCGGCGTTTATGTTTCGGGGCAAATAACCCAAACCGTCCCCGGCGGACAGGCCGCAGACGCGCCCGTGTTCGCCAAAAACGGCTTGACGCTCGCGTGGGACAGGCCGTTTGATACAATCATTGCCGACACCGCCGTCAACGCCGTGTGGCTGGCAAAAGCGGACTTCGAGGCGGGCGGCGGCAGTTTGGTCGAGAGCGTGACCGTCGTCGCGGGCGGGCGGCTGACTGTCCCCGTGTGCGAACGGGCGGGCTATATTCTGGACGGTTGGTATTTGAGCGAAACGGGCGGGCAAACCTTTGCCGAAAGATGGTCGTGGCTCAATCCCGTCGAGGCCGATTTGACCCTGTACGCCAAATGGACGGAAGTTGCCGAGTACGGCACGGACGGATTGGACTATACTCTGCTCGACGGCGGCGCGTCCTACGCGGTTTCCGTCGGGTCGGCCGGCTCCGCCGAAACGGTTGTAATCCCCTCGCGCCATAACGGCCTTCCCGTCGTCGAAATTTCGGATAAGGCGTTTTATACCGACGGCAACTTGACCGCCGTCACCATTCCCGACACCGTGACGCGGATCGGGGAGTACGCGTTTTACTTTTGCAGTTCCTTGGAAACCGTTTCGTTCGGGCCGGACAGCCTGTTGCGGAGCATAGAGACACACGCTTTTAGCACTTGCAAGGCGTTGGCGAATTTTGCGATTCCGTCCGGCGTAAAAGAGATAGAGATGGCCGCATTCGCTAATACCGCGTTGACAAGCGTAACGATTCCCGACGGTGTGACGCAGATCGAGAGGATCGTGTTTGGCGCGTGCTTTTTCTTGGAAACCGTTTCGTTCGGGCCGGACAGCCTGTTGCAGAGCATAGAGGCATACGCGTTTAGCGGTTGCAGGGCGTTGGCGAATTTTGCGATCCCGTCCGGCGTAAAAGAGATTGGCGTGCGCGCGTTCTACGGGGCCGCGTTGACAAGCATGGCGATTCCCGACGGCGTGGAGACGCTGGTCACCGAACTTTTTAGCGGGTGCGCCCGCTTGGAGTCCGTCACGTTCGGCGCGAACAGCCGGCTGCGGACGATTAGACGTTACGCGTTTCTCTCTTGTTCCGCATTGACAAGTATCGTGATACCGGACGGCGTGACGAGAATCGAGCCTGCTTCGTTCAAGGATACCGGTCTTGCCGCCGATCCCGACGGCGTAGTGTACGCGGGTTCGTGGGTGGTCGGGTACGGGGGGAACGCGCCCCTATTGACCGTGAAACAGGGGACGAAAGGGATCGCGGACTATGCGTTCCGCCACACAATCCAAAGCCAAGACTACCTTACGACGGTTGTCCTGCCCGCAAGCCTGGAAAGGGTCGGCGAATACGCGTTCTTGCTTGGCACTTCGGACAGGATTCTGTCCGCCGTGTACTATGAGGGCGCGGGGCAAGCGGATTGGGACAAAATCGTATTCGAAGGGGGCAATAACGGCCTTACCGACTGCCCAAAACGGTACTACTATTCCGAAACCGCTCCCGCCGTTGCCGAAACCTATTGGCGGTACGTTGACGGCGTTCCGGCCGTGTGGGACGTTGCAGACCCTTTGTCGCTTTTAAAGTTTACTTCGATCGATGACGGCGCGGCGTATCAGGTGAGCGCACCCCATAGCGCCGAGGTAATCAATGTGGTCATTCCCGCGTATTATAAAGGATTGCCCGTCGTGAAAATCCCGGACGCCGGTTTTGCAACTTGCTTGAATTTGCAGACCGTTTGGCTGCCCGACACCGTAAAGCGCGTGGGCAACAACGCTTTCATGTATTGCCCGAATTTAACGGGCGTGTATATGCCGCGTGTGGAAATCCTCGGCAATAACGTGTTCATGGACTGCGATAAATTGGATGAAATTTACCTGCCCGCAAGTTTGCACACCGTCGGCATATTCCTATTTCGCGGCGGCAATACAAAGTTCCCGCCGCGCGAACGCCCGTTGACGGTGTACGTCGGGGGTTCGGCCAAAAGTACGGCGGGGTGGGCCGCCTCGTGGAACTACGACTGCGCGGGGATCGTGATTGCGTATGACTCCAATCCGTTCGTTTCCGGTTCGCTGTCGTTTATGTGGGACAAGCCGGGGGAATGGGTCGCGGGCGCGAACGTATACGGGGACGCATTTGAAACCCTTGTCACGGCGGTTATTCCGGCGTATCATTTGGGGTTCCCCGTGACGGGGGTGATGCCCAACGGGTTCGCTTTTTGTGAACGTTTGCAGACGGTCATTCTGCCCGAAACGGCGCGCGTCATAGATTTCGGCGCGTTTTTTGGATGCGCTAATTTGACGGCCGTGTACATGCCGAACGTGGAAAGGATCGAGGGTTATGCGTTCGGGGCGTGCCCGAAATTAGAGGAAATTTATCTCCCCGCGTGCGTCCGGTTCGTCGGCGCGGAGGCGTTTTGGGTGTCGGTTTACGAGGGGGCTTGGCTCGACGGCAGGGAAAACCCGCTGACGGTGTACATCGCGGGTTCGGCCGAGAGTACGGCGGGGTGGGACCCCGCGTGGGCCGACTCGTGCGAGGGAATGGCGGTCGTTTGGTTGTGATGACGGGGGAGGGGGGCAAATTACGAATGACGAATGACAAATGACGAATTGCGGATAAAGAATAGAGCGCAAAAACTCACACCGAAATTTGTCATTTATCTTTCGTCATTCGTAATTTGCGGGTCAACCGCCCCGCCGCCGCAGGCGGCACCCCTCCGAAGGAGGGGAAGATTTTCAAGGTCGGAGATTTCTCGACTTCGCTTGAAATGACAATAAGGCGGACGGGGCGTTCCTCTGTTTGGCAGAGATTGCCGCGTCGCGCTTTGCGCTCCTCGCAATGACATGCCGCGTTGATACCGGTCATTGCGAGGAGGACGCGTAAAGCGTCTGACGAAGCAATCTCTACCGAACACGAAACGCGCCTTTTTATATAGAGATTGCCGCGTCGCGCGTTCCGCGTTCCTCGCAATGACTTGCCGTGTTTATATTCAACGCGTTTGTCCACTCCCGCCGCTCCTATTATCCGACCCGCCGCTCCTATGGGCTTGCTTTATATCGGGAAGTATGGTAAAATTAAATAGCAAGAAAATTTTTGAAAGGGCGCGGGAAAACTTTTTATAAAAAGTTTTCCCGCAAAAACATAAAACAAAACAAAACAAACAAAAAAAGACATAAAACAAAATAAAAGGAAAAGAGAGAATGGGTAAAATTATCATCACCGGCGATTCGAGTTGGGACATGCCACGGGAATTGCTGGGGGCGGAGTTGGTCTCGATCCCCT
>JAISFM010000277.1 GCA_031263605.1 Clostridiales bacterium
GCGCGATCCTCGAATCCGCGCAAAAAAAGATGGCCAAGCAGATTGACCGGCGGAAACTCCTCGCGGAAAAGGGCAAGGCCGAGAAACGGCTGGACGCTTTGACGGCGGTAGTCGGGAAACTGTACGAGGACTGCGTGGCGGGCGTGTTGGACAGCGCGAACTATCAAAATCTTTTAGCGAACTATCAGCGGGAGCAAAGGGCGTTAAACGAACGGACGTCGGCTATCGACGCCGAACTCGGCCAAACGGACGACAGTGGGGAGGGCCTCAAAAAACTGAAAGACTGCGCTGCCGCTTACGCCGATTTCCGGGAATTGACCGCCGAAATGCTCAACCATTTGGTAGAACGCATTGAAGTTGGACACCCTACGCATATCGGCATGAAAAAGGCCCATCAAGAAATCAATATAATTTATAGGTTTATATATAAATTGCGGATATAAAGAACCGATAAAAATATATAAAACAACGGCAAAACAGTATAAAAATGATGCAAATTATAATAGATAATAAGAGGCGTCCCTGTTTATGGATGCGTTGACAAAAGGCATTCGTTGAAAAGCGAGTGCCTTTTGCCTACACAAAACCCACAAAAATGATATAATTAGAGGTGTTAGTTAAGAAGAATAATTTCTAAGAAAAACTTATTGTAACAACGCTTGAAAACTTGATGCCGCAAGAGTATTTTTAAAGGACGGCCTGCCCGTCACGCGGAGGGACGCGAAATATCACGGTTTCGGCATGAAAAGCGTAAAACTCATTCTGGAAAAGCACGGCGGGAGCCTGCGCATGCAAGCCGACGCGATATATTCGCGCTGAACATGCTGTTGTCGGTTCCAACAGTACACAGTGCATAGTCCACAGTTAAGGACAAAGTACTTTGCATATAAGGTGGATTTCTCCGCTCCGTTCGGGGCTTCGCCCCACACTTTAAGTCGAAATGACAAGCGGGGCGTTGTCCCTCATTGTTGAAAGTTTTTGAAAGGGATTCGGGGAAAACTTTTTGAAAAAAACTTTCCCCGTAGGCGCATAGTGCTCTATCCGCACTTTTCAATTCTAAATCCTGCCTGCCTTTTGCCGGCGGGCAGTGGGGGATTTGTATAATTGTCCCAACCGGAGCGAGTATGCGTATACCTTGAATGCGCCGGCGGGAACGCCGTTTTTGTAAAGCGCGGCGATTGCCGTATCGAATTTGCAAAACGTGCGATTGCCGCCCGTATCGAACGTCGGCGACACCGTGCCGGATAGTTCGCCGGAGAACCGTTTGCGTCCATGCTCGCGCCGACGGGTTTGTCGGCGGCGTAGGCGAACGGGAGAGGGGATTGGCATCCAAACGGCGTTGTGTTATAGATAGACATGTTGCGTTTTGGAAAAATTTGAAAGCATTTGCAACTTTTTTGAACTAAATTTTATAACGCTTACTTAAATCTGTATACGTTTTTACCATTGTCAAATATATTGATATCCGTTATAATAGGTATTACTTAAACGCCAAAGAGTGAATTGTCCGAAGTAACAGTGCTACAAGGCTAATGACAACAAGGGGCGCGGCCGAGAAGACAGGGGAATGCGGTTTAGATTCTTCACTTCGTTCAGAATGACAGGAAAGCGCGTTCGGAAAGAGAGGGGAAAGCGCGGGGCGTTCCTCCGTTTGGTAGAGATTGCCACGCGTCACTTCGTTCCGCTCGCAATGACAAAGGAGGCGTTCGCGCCCCTCGCAATAGAGGTTTCGTAGGAACTTTTAATGACCGTAGCAATGCGGTTTGTACACGCACCTGATAGGGTCGTTTACAAATTCGTAAAAATACTGTATTATAGGGAGTGTTAACTCTTCACGGCGGCATCGACGGATCTTTTTCACGCATATTTTGGCAAAAAGCCTCGCCGTAGCGGTGCTACGACTGCTTTTTTTGCCTTCATCTGCGTAAAAAATCCCTCGTCGTTCCGCTCGTGCCGATTTGTCAACACGCCCTATAAGGGGGAATAAAATAATCTGTCGGAGGAAAGGACTATGAAAAAGACACGGAAAACTTGGATTGCCGCTTTGGCGGCGGGCGCGGCCGCAATATTGTGCGCCGTATTGAATGTTTGTTCGGGGGGGGGGGCGTTCCCGAGCGTATATGCCGATAAGGCATATGACGGGGCGTTTACAACCCAAAACGTAGCCCTGAACAAAAGCGTAACCTTGCGCGATCTTGCGTGGACGGATGCGGTCGTAAGTTACGCCGGACTGCAAGGCGACAGCGTGGCTCCGGCCGTCATTACGGACGGTGCGGCCAGCCCGCATAACAGCGTTTTATACACGGGCGTGGACAACAGCGCGGCGCGGGCGTGGGCGGTCATAGACCTTGCGCAGGAATATACCTTAACGGAAATTAAAACCTCTTTTTGGAACGATCACGCTTGGGCGGGGATCGTAGTTCAAGCCGCGACGGACGCGGAATTTACCCAAAATAAAATCACCTTATACAGCAACGATACGGATGATACCGCAGGGCAGGGGACCGGCGCGGCTTTGGCCTATACCGACGTTCCCGACCAAACGCAGGCCATTAGTTTCGCGCCCGTTCGCGGCCGTTATGTGCGCGTCACTAACTTCGATCCGTCTACCCCCAGATGGGGATCGGTGTTCACCGAGATTCAAGTTTTCGGCGTGACGGGCGGAATCGCGCCGCCCACCGCCGATCGGGCGTTCGAGTACCAATCCGCCCCGTTTTCGCTTGCTCTCGCGACGGAATACCAAAACGCCGAAATTTTTTATACGACGGACGGAAGTTTCCCGACGGGGGCTTCCGCAAAATATACCGCGCCGATCGATACGGCGGCTTTGGGAAGCAAGATTTTGATCCGCGCGGCCGTGAAAACGGCGGACGGCGCGTTCTCGCTGCCCGCGGACTTCCGCTATTCCTATGCGCTCGGCAACGTTTTGCTCGGGAAGGCGGAGACCGCCGCGACCTTTGTGGACTCGGCGGGTCAATCCGTCGCAACCGCGCCGTGGGCACCCGCAGGAATGGGCGGGACGATCGCCAAAATCACGGACGGCGCGTTTGACGCCGGAAATCCGTGGGGTACGAAAGAGGACTTAACGCCGTGCTGGATTGTCTTCGATTTCGGAGCGCAGTATTCCATCGATAAAATTGTCATGAAACTGTGGAATGACTGGGAGTTCGGCGACGTGTTCGTCCAACTTTCGACGACTTCCGATTTTTCGGGCGGCAACTATACCGTCGCCAACTATGATTACGACAATAGTTTAGGCTTGGGCGCGGGCGATCCCGCCGTTAC
>JAISFM010000327.1 GCA_031263605.1 Clostridiales bacterium
CGGGGCGCGGGGCGCGTGTCGGGGAACCAAGCGGTGTGCAGGAAGTCGTCGCCGCAAATGCGGTCGGGCGGGAGTTTGACGTATTTGGCGGTCGCAAAGGCCAAAACGTCGCCCGTGGCGGGCAGGATAATTTTCCCTTCGCCCTCGAACGTGCGGGAAGTCTCGGCGGTGATAAAGCCTAAAACGACTATCGGCGCGTCGAGCGGCACGGGCTTGCGGTAACGGAGATTTAACTCTACGGTGACGCCCCAAAGGGCTTCGTCGCGGATTTGCACCGCGCGGCCGATCGTTTCGTCCAGCAGCGCGCCGATCAGCCCGCCGTGCATTCGGTTCGGGTAACTTTGGTGAACGTCGAGCGCGGCCGGCACGCCCGCGAGCGTCGGCCGCCCCTCGCAGTCGATCTCGAAAAACCGCGTTTTCAAGCCGCCCGCGTTTTCAATCCCGCACACCGCGCACATGCGGCTCACATTCTGCACTTTGTTTATTTTGTAGTTCATACTAAATCCTTCCCCATAGTTTACCATAAATTTGTTTTTTTTCAAAAAGTTTCCTCGGTTTTTTCAAAAAATTTTTCTCATAGGTATTGACAAAGCCTAAAAATATGGTATAATAGACGTATGTTCGATGGGAATGGGTTTTATTACGCCATGCTCCTGTCCGGGGCGGTCGCCGGTGTGACGGCCTACTTTCTTAACGCGAAAATTTTTAAAAGGGGCGGTTTTAAAAAAGGGTACCCCGCCTTGGCCGTGTTTTGCTGCGCTTTGCCCGCCGCGCTGGTTTTGAGTTTCGTCACCGCGTATCTGATCCGCGACGATTTGCGCGGGCTTTCCCTGCCCGAACTGCTGCCGATTTTGGGCAAGGAATATTTTTTCACGCTGGTTTATTTTTCCGCGCTGTCGGCGGCGGCCTTTTGGGTTTTCGGGTTGCCGTTCGCCGCCCTCGACAAAGCCGCGCCGAGTTTGGCGGCCTTTTCCGCGATCGCCCGTATCGGCTGCCTTTGGGCGGGTTGCTGCGGCGGGATAAACGGAGTGCCGACCGCCGAACTGGAATTGGCGTTCGGCGTTACCGCGTTCGTCCTGTTGCAGTTTTTCTGCAAAAAGGGCGCGCTCTTAAAATACGTCGCCGCTTATTCGGCGTTCCGTCTGATTGCCGAATTTTTCCGCGCCGAGCCCGCGCCGTATCACGCCGTTCAAATCTGCGCGGCGGCGGCGTTGGCCGTCGCGGGGGCGGCTTTCCTTTACGCGGGCAGGGCGGCGGGTAAGAAAGAATTGAGAATTGAGAAGTTAAGGACGAAGTAGGAAGGACGAAGTAGGAAGGACGAAGTAGGAAGGACGAAGTAGGAAGGACGAAGTAAGGTCGGGGTTTCGTCAAGCGGGCGGGGTGGCGGGCAAGAAGCATAAAGAATTGAAAAGTGGAAAGTGAGAAGTGTCGGATGCTGACGCAAAAAGAAACTTTTGCTTTATGTTTCATGTCCGCCGATCGGCTTGTTTTACGAAGATCCGACATTTGCTTTTCAATTCTCAATTCCCCGACCTTACTTTGTCCTTCCTACTTCCTACTTCCTACTTGATAAAAAGGAGATTCTATCATGAAAAAGAAAATCCGTGTATGCGTCGCGCTCTTATTGGTAATCGCCCTCGCGGTGTCCGTCGCGCTGGCCTTGACGGCTTGCGGCAACGGCGGCGGGGATTCGAGCGGGACGAACGTCCAAGAGGAGGGCGTGGACGAGGCCGACGTCGTAAAGGTCAACGGCGACGGCTATATTTTCAAGGCGCAAACCGACGGCGTGACCGTCAGCCGCTTGAACGCGGACGGCGCGGTCGAGGTCGTCCGAAAGAGCAAGGCGGGGCTGGACTTTACCCCGCGGGAAATGTTCCTGCACGGGGATAAGTATTTGGTCGTTATCGGCTACAAGACCGTCGTGGCGGACGACGAAGCGAACGGCTATTATACCAGACCCTCCTATGACGAGATGATCGTCCGCGTCTACGATTTGGAAGCGTCGGCGGCGGGGGACGAGGTCGTTTGCCTCCGCTCCGACGAGTTTCGCGGCGCGTACAAGACAAGCCGCATGATCGACGGCAAACTGTACCTGCTGACCAACTACAACAGCGGCTACGACAAGGCTTACGTCGATTTCTTTTTCGGCAAAATCAAGTTCGACGTCAGCGACGGCAACGGCAACGGGTTTTTAATCGCCGGACTCGACCTGAACGACGCGCGCGGGCGGTACAAAACGGGCTTGTACGCGGGCAGCGTGTACGAAGTCTATTGTTCCCCTTACGCCCTGTACGCGCTGCGCTCCAAACGGATAGGCAGGGGCTGCAATTATATCACCGCCACCGACATAGACAAAATTTCTTTGGACACCTTGAAAAAGGTCAAGACGGTTACCGACCTGCGCGGCTACGCCCAAGACCGCTTTTGCCTCTCCGACAACGGCGAGACGCTGTTCGCCGCCTGTTGGGTTGCGGGTACCATGGACGTCAAAAACGCCGACCCGCGCGGCTCCTATCTGTACTCGTTCGACAAGGACTTGAACCGGCAGGCCAAACTCGGCCCGATCGCGCCCGGCGAGCAGTTGAAATCGGCGCGCTTCGACGGCGATACCTGCTACATCGTCACGTACAGGCAGGTTGACCCGCTGTACAAGATCGACATTTCCGACCCCGCCGCGCCGAAAATCACGGGCGAGTTGAAAATCGACGGGTACAGCGCGTACATGCAAGCCTTCGGCGACGGCCTGTTGATCGGCGTAGGCTACGGCGAGAGCGGCGGCAGTTTAAAGGTCACCCTCTTTCAAACGGGCGCGGGCTACCCCGACGAAGTAAACAGCCTCGTATGGGAGGCGACGGATTCGGCGGCGCGTACCGACCCGCGCGCGATTCTTTGCGAGCCGGACAACAATCTGTTTGCGCTTCCGGCGGGAACGCGTGGGTATAAATATTATGACCGGAATGCGGGCGCGTATGTGAATACGGTTAAAAAGCAGGGCGCGTATGTTTTGGGCATAAAGGACGGGGAATTGGCGGAACTCGCGTTCCTGACCGATTTGGAGGAAAATTTCAAGGACAGTATTTCCAACGGGCGGAAAACGGTCGCGCGGATCGCCCGAATCGGGAATTACCTGTTGACCATTTCGGACGGCGATATAACCCCGTACGCTTTCGTCACGGAGGGCGGCGTTCCGGTTATCGATCCCGAGCCGGTCGGCAGGTTCAGCACGCGCATTGTCGAGGACGTTTTTACGGTTTCCTTCGA
>JAISFM010000348.1 GCA_031263605.1 Clostridiales bacterium
CGATAAAAAAGGCGGCGACAAAATAACCGCCGACAACACCGACGATAAGGACAACGACAACGCCGACAAAACCGACGCCGATCGGGAAGAGCGCGACGGCGCGAAAATCAACAAAACGCCGTTGTGGGTAAAAACGCCGAAGGACTGTGCGGCGGATGAATACCGCGAATTTTACCGCGAGATGTTCTTTGACTTCAAAGAGCCGTTGTTTTGGATACACCTCAACGTGGATTACCCGTTCAACCTAAAGGGCATTTTATACTTTCCCGACGCGGATTTGCGCAATGTCAGGAACGAGGGGGCGATTAAACTTTTTAACAATCAGGTTTATGTGGCGGACAACATCAAGGACGTGATCCCCGAATATCTCATGCTGTTAAAGGGCTGTATAGACTGCCCCGACATGCCCTTGAACGTGTCGCGCAGTTTCCTGCAAAACGACGGCTATTTGGCGAAAATCAAGGCGCACATCACCAAAAAAGTCGCCGAGAAATTGAAAAGCTTGTACGCGTCCGAACCCGACGATTATAAAAAGTATTGGAAAACGCTCAATCCGTTCGTCAAATACGGCTGCATGACCGACAAGGATTTCTACGGCAAAATTAAAGAGGCGGTTATTTTCAAAACCGCCGCGCCGGGCGAATACATCTCGCTAGACGAAGTTTTACGGGAAAAGACGGTTTACTACGTCGACGACAAGGACACGATGAGCTTGTATTTAGAGGGGTTCAAGGACAAGAAAGTCCTGTTGCTCGACGACCTGATAGACGTTCATTTCATTCAGTTTTTAGAGGGCGAAAACAGGGACGTGAAATTCGCCCGCGCCGACAGCGACGCGGACGCGTTCAAGGCCGAGGACGCCGCCGCCGCCGACCCTAAACTGGCCGAGGGGCTGTTCAAGCGCGTGCTGCCCGACGTGAACGCGCAGGCCGGCCCGCTTTCGGCGGACGTGCCTTGCCTGTTGATTTCGGGCGAGCAGGCGCGGCGCATGGAGGCGATGGGGCGCATGTACAACTACGGCGCGGACATGCCTTCGTTCAAGGACGAGAAACTGTTTATCAACACCGCTCACGCGGCCGTCAAACGCCTGATCGAAACGCCCGACGACGGCGCGGTCAGATTGCTGTACGGCGCGGCGCGCCTCGCCAACGGCAGCTTAAAGCCGGAGGAGGCGGGGGAATTGGCGAAGGGGATATACGCGGCAATCGGCAAATAAGTGATAAATTTAATGACTAATGATAAATGGTTGACCTGTCGAAAAAGGAACTTTGGGTATGCTTTATGTATCTTGCCCACAGGCGATACCGCATTCATGAACCTTATCCGAAGTCATTTGCATTAGTCATTGGTCCCTGTGCCCTTATCTTGCTTTGCCGCCGATATGTACGGGTACTCGCGGTAGATCTGCAAATAATATCACGGATAATGTTTTCGCGCGACGTTTTTATTTTGCAGAGAGCGAAGTCCTATCTTGCTATGCTGGCGCGGGGGGTAGACCCTATCGGCGGCGGCGCGGTGCCGGACGACGGCGTTTTGAATCAAGAGCGGATAAAAAAATGCTTTGAATACGTGTGCGCGATCCTGCAAAAGGTGATCGACAACGGGGGCAAGGTTGTATCCGTTCGCGAGAAACGCCCGTTTTACCTGCCCGAAGAAAAGAAGGGGCATGTGCTTTTGAGCGACGAATCGGTTGCGATCGGCGAGTTCGTGGAAAGGGTCAACCGGCACATCGACAATTTTTCGACCAAAAAACTGACGGGCGTATCTGTCATGAAATGGCTGCTCGGCCGCGACTATTTGGCGGAGATGAAGGTCCCCGTCCAAACCTATAAAAAGACGCCCATTTTAACGTTGGACGCGCGGGCGATCGGCCTTGAAATGCGTGAGCATTTCGTCGAGGCGACGGGCAAGCGCAGGGACGAATTTGTCCTTACCCGCGCGGGCCAGCAATTCCTCCTGGACCACATCAACGAAATCGTGTCGGCGAAACGCCTCGCGGGCGTCCCCTTCAAACGCAAAAAGAAATAGGCGGCGTTTATCTCGCCGCCTATTCCACGCCCATGCGCTTAAAGACTTCCGCGCTGCTTTTTCCGTGGGCGCGGTTATAGCGGCCCAGCAAAAGCATGTCGCTTTTTCGGGTCAGGCGGTTGACGTGTTCGTTGCAGGTAAAGCCCGCTGCAAAGCCCATGCCCTTTACGATACGGAGCAGATCCTTGTTGTACGAACCGAACGGGTAGGCCACGGCGGTACAGCGGGCGCCTACGCGTTTTTCCAGTTTTTCCTGCCATTTGCCGAGGTCGGCGCGAACGGTTTTTTCATAATCGGCGGCGCATTCGCCGCGTTTCATTTTCAAGCCGTACCGCCCGCCGCCTTTGCCGAAGCCGTGCAGGTTATAGGTATGGTTTTGAATTTCCACCAAGCCGGAACTTTGCATTTCCTTCATGTGCTCATAGGTCAAATGCGCCCACGTCGGGCCGTTGTTTTTGCTTTCCTTTAAATAGTTGTTGTCGGTCAGGCGGCCGATGACGGACATGATGCATTTGACTTTATGCTTTTTGACGATGGGGAACGCGTGGATATAGTTGTTCGTATATCCGTCATCAAAGGTTATCATGATCGGGTTACGCGCGATTTTTCCGGTGCTTACGTACCGAATGAGGTCGGCGGCATGGATCGGCGTGTAGCCCTTTTCCAATATATAAAGGACGTCCCTTTCAAATTGAGCGGGCGTTACGTTGTATTTGCCGGGTTTTTTATTGTGGGTGCTGTGGTACATCACGATCGGCAGGCTTACCGTTTCGGCGGCAATTTCCGCTTTTGCGGGAATGTCCGTCACGGCGGCGGCTTCCGCAATTGCG
>JAISFM010000045.1 GCA_031263605.1 Clostridiales bacterium
TCTCCCCCAATAGGTTGCGTAACAACTCTAATGCCTACTCCGCGACGGCGCGCACGGACTCCCGCTCGACCAGCCGCGTCGAGACCATGATTGTCTTTTTGACGGTTTTGGGGTTCTGAAATTTTTCCCGCAGCAAATCCACGGCGATCCGGCCTATTTCCACATAGGGCGCCGCCACGCAGGTCAAGCGGGGTTGGAGTTTCTCGCACAAACTCGTGTTGTCGAACGACACGACCGACACGTCGGCGGGAATTTTCAGCCCCGCCCGCTCCAATTCCCCGTACACAAAGCCCGCAACCGTATCGTTCGCGCAAGCGACCGCGGTCGGCGCGCCCTCTGCCAACGCCCGGCGAAATTCCTCGCGGTTGAAAACAATATAGTCCTCGTTGACCTCGCGGTCGTAATACGGCGCGGACACGGCGTACCGCGCCCGCCCGCCCGCGTTGCGCCGCTCCATGCAGGTCTTAAAGCCCTCGTACCGCTCCAAAAAACTCAACGCGTAGTCCTTGTTGCCGACAAACAGAATATCCTTGTGCCCTTTGGACAGCAGATAGTCCCCGATCTCGAAAAACGCCTTAAAATTTTCGCATTTCACTTCGTCGTAATAGTCGCCGCCGACCACGGTTTGATAATCCACAAACGCGATAAAGGCGTTCAAGCCCTTGATCCGCTCCAAAATACCGGGCGGGCATTTGTTGACGACGATAATACCGTCGCTTTTAGAGTTGTAAATGCTTAAAACGACGTCATCCTCGGACAAATCGGAATACCAGCAGACGATGTTCAACAAAAAGCGGTTCTGGGACGCGGCCTCGACGATCCCCCGAATGACATGCCCGAAAAAGGGGCTGCCGAGCAGTTCCATGTTGTTGATCAGCAGGGTGATTTTATGGTTGCCGGATTTTCTGGCGCGCCCGTGAAAGCCCATCTCCAACGCCTTCATGACGATTTTGACGCGCATTTCCTCGCTGACGCCGTACTTGTCCCGCAGGGCAAGCGAAACGAGCGCGGGCGAAACGCCCGACGCTTCGGCAATCTGTTGTAAAGTCACCTTCCCCATACTTTCCGCCCGTTTATTTTATTTTTGTTTGCCCGGCCGGTTTCGTTCAAACTTTTTTCCATTCGTCATAAACCGCGTCCAAATTCGCCCGCGGTATATCCTTTCCCCAATGCGCCTGTCCCACGATCCCCGTCCGCCCGTACCGGAAAAAGGCGTCCGCCACCCTCCGCACCGCGCGGCGGCAGTCGTCCGCACTCCCGAGGGGCAGGATCTTTTGCCGGTCGATTTCGCCCCAAAAGCACATTTTATGGTGGTATTTTTGCGCGAGCGTTTCTATATCCATGCAAAAAATCTGCGCGTTGACCGCGTTCACGCCGATTTCGGCCAAATCGGGAATAATCGCCTCGGTGTTCCCGTCGGTATGCATGACCACGAATTTGCCGTGCTTATGCGCCAAATCGCAATAGTCCTTGTAGCAGGGCTTGAAAATCTCGCGCCACTTCGCGGGGGAAATCAGCAGGGAAATCTGTGTCCCCCAATCGTCCGCGATATGCAGCCCGTCCACCTCGGTCTTGACCCATAATTTGGCCTGTTCCATGAAATATTCGTGCACCTTATCGCGCAGTTGCAGCAGTTCGGGCTCCTCGGCGGCAATGTCCATGAACAAGTTTTCCGTCCCCCGCAGCATCTGCATTCGCTCGAACAGGTTATAATTCGCCCACCAAAACGGCATGACGAATTTGTCCGTCGCGCGGCAGGACGCGTCCACGCGGCTGAAATCCGCGTTCCGCAGCACGTCATAGGGCGGGCTGAACGTTTTCAAGTCCTCCCAATCGGCGAGTTGGTACCGCTTCACCTCGCCGCAAACGCCGTCCTCGCCGGCGACCCATTCGGTTCCCCATTCGTCGTACCGAACGCCTTTAACGTTCACCGGCACGCCGCCCGCCCGGCCCGCGCCGTAGGTAAAAATCGGCGCGCCGCCGCCCACATCGTCCCGTTCCGTCGGAATTTCCGGACACTCCCGAAACGTCAAAGCCCTTACGACCAGTTCTCTCGAAGTCATGAAAAACGCCTCCTGACGTTATAATCATAGGGCATTTTGAGCCGTTTGTCAAGAGGCGTTTATAAAAACCTTCTAAATTTTCGCGGGACTTTCTAAAAATAGAGTTGTTACGAAACCTAACGCTCCCCCGCTCACTTCGTAATCGTCACCTTATTCAACCCGCGCGGGGCGTCGGGGCCGATGCCTTTGGCGCAGGAAAGCGTACAGGCCAGCAACTGCAACACGGGCGCGGCGGCGAACAGGAACGTGTACCGCCCCGAGAGCGCGACCCGCAACACGTTGCCGCCCGTGATTTCCGGCGCGTCGGTGATCACGGTGACGTCCGCGCCGACCGCCGTCAATTTTGCCAGCATTTCCAGCGACCCCGGCAAACTCTCGTCGGCGGGCGCGAGCAGGACCGCTTTCGTGCCTTTGTCCATGACCGCGAACGGGCCGTGCTGAAAATCGCTCGACGCGTAGGATTTGGCGCGCAGGTAACTCGTTTCCTGCAACTTCAAACTCGCTTCCAGCACCGCGCCGTACGCCATGCCGCGCCCCAACACGTAGCAGTCGCGGTCGTCGATAAACCGCAACGCCGCCTTTTCAATTTCCGGTTCGAGGTTCAGCGCGGCCGCCGCAAGGCCGGGCGCGGCGGCGAGTTCCCCGTCCAGCGTTTTGCCGCCCGTGACCGCCGCCGCCAATAACGCCAAAAGCAACGCCTCGGTCGTGAAAGTTTTCGTCGCCGCGACGCTCTTTTCCTCGCCCGCCGCGCAAAACAAATGGTGGTCGGCCTCTTTCGCCAGCGGCGAGCCCTCGTCGTTGGTCACCGACACGGTCAGCGCGCCGTCCTCTTTCCCGCGCCGTATAACTTCCAGCGCGTCGGCGGCCTTGCCGCTTTGGCTGACGGCTATGACTAAATGCCCGCTTAAATCCAGCCTGCCGCCGTACAAACTGACCACGCTGGGCGCGGCGAACGCGACGGGCAAGCCCCACACGGTTTCGGCCAAATATTTAAAGTACACGCCCGCGTGGTCGCTCGTCCCCCGCGCGGCCAAGTATACGCCCGCCGGCTCGAACTCGCCGATCGCGGCGGCCAATTTTTTCAGCGCGCCCGCGTTTGCCCGCGCCGCGTTTCTCAACGCCTCCGGCTGCTCGCGGATCTCTTTGTACATCAATGTGTCGCGGTAATTCATCTTTTTCGGTTTCCTTTTATTTTTTATTTTTGGTTTGGTTTTGGTTTGTTTTGCGCGTTTGGCAGAAGTGAGTTTGCGC
>JAISFM010000018.1 GCA_031263605.1 Clostridiales bacterium
TTACGGGCAGCGTCATCGCGCGCGCGGCGGGCGCGGGCCTGTACGAGAATTGGACGGACGTCAACGGCTTTTTGACCTGCGACCCCAAAATCGTCAAGAACCCCCGCCCGATCGAGGAATTGACCTACCGCGAACTGCGCGAGTTGTCCTATATGGGCGCGGCGGTGCTTCACCCCGACAGCATCTTTCCCGTGCGCAACGACAATATCCCGATCAACGTCAGAAACACGTTCAATCCGGCTCATAAAGGCACGATGATCGTGCCGCGCCCGGCCGCCAGAGCCGTCCGCGCGGTGACCGGAATCGCGGGCAAAAAGGGCTTTGTCAGCGTCTTTATCGAGAAATCCCTGATGAACAATACCGTGGGCTTCGCGCGCCGCGTCCTGTCGGTCCTTGAACGCCACGGCGTGTCGATCGAGCACATGCCCACCGGCATCGACACGATGAGCGTCGTCGTCGAGGAGCGTTATTTAGAGGGCAAAAAACTGCAAACCGTACTGGACGAGATCAACGCCGCCGTCGCCCCCGACCAGTTGGAAGTCACGCGCGATGTCGCCCTCATCGCCACCGTCGGCCACGGCATGGCCAAGCGCAGAGGCACGTCCGGCCGCCTGTTTTCGGCTCTCGCCAAGGCCGACGTCAACGTCGCCATGATCGATCAGGGCAGCAGCGAGTTGAACATCATCGTCGGCGTGTCCGGCGCGGACTTTGAAAAGGCTATCAACGCGATCTACGCGGAATTTTTTGTCAACACCCCCGCTCAAAGGGAAGCCGCGAACGGTTAAAGAGTGAGGGAGCGCGAGGGGGTGTACGGGTATGGGTATGGGGATTGTAAGGGTATTGGGCGGGGGGAAAACTTTTTTGGAAAAAAGTTTTCCCCCCGCGCCCCCTTTTCAAAAAACTTTCGGCAATTTAATAATTCGGTTCGTCATTGGACTTGTTGCGAAATTAAGGCCCGCAAGGCCGCCGCAAGTTAATTCGCAACAAGTCATTGCGAGGAGCGCGTTCCGCGCGACGCGGCAATCTCAACCGAACAGGGGAACGCCCCGCGCTTTTGTTGTCATGATCTGAGCGAAATCGAGAAATCCCCCACAATATCTATCCTCTTTTACCTTTTAGGGTGCCGCCTATGTCGGGGCGGCGGTTATTCGCCGTCGCCCGCCACCTCTAACCC
The DNA here is from genome assembly GCA_031263605.1 of Clostridiales bacterium. Taxonomy (GTDB): domain Bacteria; phylum Bacillota; class Clostridia; order Christensenellales; family DUVY01; genus BNZQ01. Next base: position 1,175 of record JAISFM010000018.1, read on the forward strand.
CATGAGCAATCCAAATTTAAACCCCTCGGCGAAATGCAAACTCACGTCCTCGCCGTTCAATCTCCATGCGGCGTTGCATATTTTTTTAAACAATCCAAGTAATTCGGGATACGCCGCGAGTTTCCCGTTCAATTCTTCTTCATACCTTACAACCTCGTTTCCAAGTTTGCGGTGCGCTTCCGTCGATTGGATCATGTCGTTCTGTCCCCGTTCCCCGTAATACATTTGCAAGATTGCCGATTTCATTTTTATTCTCCTCGAATAATATTATAAGTCACTATGGTCACCTTGTCAAGTAAAAAGTGACCATAGTGGTAAACTATATATATGACGATAGGCAAACGGATAAAAGAATTAAGAATTGAAAAGGGGCTGAAACAGTGGGAGATCGCTCAACGGATTGGGTACAGCAGGTCTATTGTAACCTATTGGGAAAACGGGGAAAAGCGCCCTACGTCCGAAGCGGTTATTGCGCTTGCCGATTTTTTTGATGTATCGGCGGATTATTTATTGGGCAGAGTGGATGAGGCGGGCAAGCCGCTTGCCCGTGAGAAAACCTAATTTGTAAAACTCCGGCGCAATCTCGACCGAACAGGGAACGCCCGCGCCAACTTCCCCGACCTTAACTTTTCAATTTTCACTTCTCACCTCATCTCATCAACCCCGCCGCTTCTTCGGCGGTCAGCCCGTGTACGGCCATGTTGACGGCTAACGCCAGAATATCGGCGCATTCCTTGACCGCGACGTCGATGTCTTTCAGGGTCACGATAGCGTCCCCCAATAACGCGGCCGTCGCGCGTTCGGCGGCCGCGCGGTTTTCCCCCCTTTTGCGGCCGCGGAAATATTCCTCGAACACCTCGTTCACAATCGTGGACGCGTAAACGACCAACGGCACGCCGACCGCGATCACCGGCACGTTCAAGGTTTCGCGCGACAGGCGCAAGCGGCGGTTGCCTACGCCCGCGCCCGGCGTGATCCCCGAATCGGCGATTTGAAAGGCCGAGGCCAAACGCGCCGTGCTGCCGGACGCCAGCGTATCGACGGCGATTACCGCGCCGGGCTTGATCCGGTCGACAAGAGCCGCCAAAACGTCATAGGTTTCGATGCCCGTAATGCCCAATACGCCGGGGGAGAGGGCGCATAAATTCCCCATTTTATCCGCGCCGGGCTCATTCGCGCCGAACAAATGGCGCGTGACGATCAATTTCTCCATAACGTAAGGGCCGAGCGCGTCCGCCGCCATATTCTTGTTGCCCAGACACGCGACGAACACGGTTTTAAGTTTGTCGGGTTTTTGGCGGCTCCCGCCCGAAAGCCGGAGGGCTTCCGACAACGCGCCCGCGATTTCCCGCGCGGCGTAGGCGCGGATTTTGGCGGGGCGTTTGTACGGCGTTTCGATTTCGACCGTATAGTAATTGCCGACGGGTTTGCCGATTTCGCGCGCCGCCGCCTCGTCGCCGATGAGGACGGCGGTACGTTTCAAGCCGTACTGTCCGTCGGTTACGGTCGTCCGGCAATTGGCGGCGCGTTTGTCTTTCAGCAATTCCAACGCCATGTCCGTGCGCGGCGCGGCGGTTTTAAGGTTATTCATAGTTACTGCTTCCCATTAGATCGGTATTAGTTTTCTTTTTGCGCGTCCAAACTATGCAAGACGCGCTCGTTTCAATTTGAATGAACTGTAATTTGTTGCGTTTCTTTTATTCAACGCCCTCATTTCGTTTGCAAAATGCGCGGCTTTGTGATAAAATAGGTACTCGTAAAGTTTTATAAAGAGAGGAAACAACATGCCCAGCATTAAATCCGCGATCAAGAGAGTAAAAGTGACCGAAAAGAAAACGCTTCGGAACCGAATGGTCTATCATGAGATGATGACCGCCGTCAAGAAATTCAAGAAAGCCGTGGCAAGCAACGACGCCGAGGGCGCGGAAAAACTGTTGCCCGTCGCGGTTTCCGAAATTGACGCCGCCGTGGGCAAGGGCGTTATCCATAAAAATAACGCCGCGCGCAAAAAGTCCCGTTTGGCGGGGCAGTTGCGCGATTTGAAATCGGGCAAACTGGTCGTCGCCGTCAAGGTGGACACCAACGCGCGCGCCGCCGCAAAGGCCGCGAAACTTGCCGCCGAGCGCGAACAGGCCAAACGGGAAGCCGCCGAAAAAGCGGCCGCCAAAACCTTGAAAGAGGAAAAGCCCGCCAAAGAAAAGAAAGCGAAAAAAGAAAAGGCGGAGGAAAAACCGGAAAAGGCCGAGAAACCCGCCAAAGAAAAGGCCGAAAAACCCGCGAAAGAGAAAGCGGAAAAGGCCGATAAAGCGGAAAAGCCCGCCAAAGAGAAAGCGGCGAAAGACGGGAAATAATAAGAATCCGCGCAACGGGGTTATATCAAAACGCATACGGTATTCGGGCGCGATGTTGTAAAGAAAGCCTAAAAACAATGAAAGGGGTATTCTCATGGACGGTCCCGCGCAGAGGGCATATAAAAGTTTGAGCCAAAGCGAAAAATACGCGCTTGGCAAGGAATATGACAAAGGCCACCCGCGATCCAAACGTTTGATTGTCGGCATGGCCTGTTGCGGTCTTGTCATCATTGCCGGACTGGTTTATAAGACTGTAATTTTTTTGAGGGAACTCGACCAGCCTTACAGGTTGATTGGCTATCTTGCGGACATATTAGGCTCGGCAATCACGATATGGCTGTGTGTTTCCATGTTGGTCAGGCGAACGGCCGGATTTTATAAATGGTTGCAAGAAACGAAAAACATCGTTCGGGAAAAGAAAGTTAAGAAAGGGGTTAAGGAGTAAATCCGCATGGACGACCCCGCGCCGAGAACCTATAAGAGTTTGAGCCGCATGGAAAAGTACGCGCTCAACAAAGAATACAACAAAGGGCACCCGCAATCCAAAATTTGGTTTGCCGTCGTTTTTGTATGTCTTACCCTCGCCCTCGCGGGAGCGGTTCTTAATTTGATCAATCAGTTAGGGGAGCGCAACCTAACTCTCGGATTGTGGGGGTTTGCGGGGTGCTTGTTAGGCTTAATCGCAATAGGGGGCAACCTGCCCGTACAGGTAAAGAGAGCGAATAGATTTTATCAGTGGCTCAAAGAAACGAAAAATATCGTTAGAAAATAAACCGCAAAAGCATCGGATAATCCGGTGTTTTTTTATACCGCAGGAAAGGGAGTGTACAAAAGCAAGGCAAGTCATTGCGAGGAGCGCGACGCGCCCGAGAGTCATTAGAGTTGTAGCGAAATTAACATGCGGCGGCCTTGCGCGTCTGTTCGAGGCGACCCG
>JAISFM010000071.1 GCA_031263605.1 Clostridiales bacterium
GTGTCGGTCGTGGACTTGACGTGCCGCGTTAAAAAGGCGGTCACGCGTGAAAAGATTGACGAGGCGATTCAAAAGGCGGCCAAATCGAAATTCAAAGGGATCATCAAATTCACGGCGGACGCGGTAGTCAGTTCGGATTTTATCGGCGACCCGTACCCTTGCATTTACGATTCCTCGGCGAGCATCCTGCTCAACGAGCATTTCATTAAATTAGTCGCGTGGTACGACAACGAGTGGGGCTATTCCAACAAGGTTATTGATTTGATCGCCTATATGGCTTCCGTCGATAACGCTTAACGGCGGATACGCGTCGCAATCCCGCTTTCCTCAGCGCGACCGACACTATTCCCTGTTCCCTATCCACTATTCACTAACCATAATGGCCAACCGTCATAATCATAAAAAAAAGGAAATAACGACAATGGCAACATTCAATCTCATAGCGGCGAACACCCTGCCGGGTTGGGTAAACGCGACGTTCCCGATAATCCGCAGAGTATTTGTCGCGCGTTTGATATTACTGTCGATAGTGTTAATCGTCAGCGTGTTGATGCAGCCCGCCAACCAAGAGGGGTTAGGGGCGATCAGCGGCGGTTCGGACACGTTCTTTTCAAAGAACAAGGGCCGCACTCGCGAGGGCATGTTAAAACGGTTGACGACGATTTGCGCGGTGACGATGTTAGCGATTGCGATTCTGTACTTCATTTCTTTGCGAATTGACGGAAGCACGCTCGCCACAAAGCCGGAAGAAACAGCGGAAGCGATAGTAAAAGCGTTGCGGCGGTAAATAATCGAAAAGAAACGGACGGTAAATATACCGTCCGTTTTTACAGTTAGAAGTTTTTGGGAAATAGGCGGGCAGCCCTTTTTATCTGAAAGTTTTTTGAAAAGCGGCGTATAACCCTTTTTATAAAAAGGGTTTTCCGCAAACCTAATAATTATGTTAAAATACGGAAAGCAAACGAACAAGATAGCGGAGAGCAAGGGCTTTGCGTCGGCGTTCCCGAAGAGGGTAACGGAGGCCGCGAAGCGGCTGCCGACCGGGATTGACAAATCGGAGTATCCCGGCAGGCGCGACTTGACGGGCGAGTTAATAATAACGATTGACGGCGACACGGCAAAGGACTTTGACGACGCTGTATCGCTGACGGTGGAGAACGGCGCGTATAAATTGGGCGTCCACATAGCCGACGTCGCCGAGTTCGTCCGCGCGGGCACGCCGCCGGACGCGGAGGCGTTGGCCCGCGCGACGAGCGTCTACTTCCCGGGCGAGGTACGGCCGATGCTGCCGCGCGAATTATCCGACGAACTATGCTCATTGAAACCGGACGAGGACAGGCTATGCCTATCGGTGGCGATGGAGATCGACGGCGAAGGGCAAGTGACAGGGTACGAAATTTTCGAGAGCGTCATTCACAGCGCCGCGCGCATGACCTACCGCGAAGCGGATCAAATTTTATCGGGCGGCGGCGAGGGAACGGCGGGGCGGTACGAACGCGTCGCGCCGATGCTGCGCGATATGCGGACGCTGATGTGGATATTGAACAAGCGCAGGGCAGAGCGCGGGAGCGTGGACTTCGACCTGCCCGAGAGCGAGATCACGCTGGACGGGAGCGGCGAGCCGACCGCTCTCGAACGCGCGCCCCGCAACGACGCGAACAAACTGATCGAGGAGTTCATGTTGGTTTGCAACGAGACGGTGGCGCGCCACGCCCGCAATCGGCGGCTGCCGTTTATATATCGGGTACACGAGCCGCCGTCGGCGGAAAAGTCCGAGGCGTTTTACACGTTTTGCGCGGGGCTGGGGGCGTTCAAGGGGATACGGCGCGGTAAGACGCTGACGAGCAAGAATTTAGCGGGGATATTGAAACAGGCGGCGGGGACGGCGTACGGCGGCTTGCTGGACAAGGTGGCGTTGCGGTCGATGATGAAGGCGAAGTACAAGCCGGTCAACGAGGGGCATTTCGGTTTAGCGGCGGAGTTTTACTGTCATTTCACGTCGCCGATACGGCGGTACCCTGATCTTTTCGTACACCGGGTGTTGAAAGCGGAGTTGCGCGGGGAACTTACCGCCGCCAAAAAGGCGGCTTTCAAGTCGTGCGCGGGCCGCGTAGCCGACCAAAGCGGCGAGCGCGAAACGGCGGCGGAACACGCCGAGCGTTCCGTAGACGACCTTTACAAAGCCGTTTATATGAAACGGTATTTAGGCGACGAGTTTGACGCGGTCATCAGCGGCGTTACGTCGTTCGGGATATTCGCGGAACTGCCGAATACGGCGGAGGGTTTAATTTGGATTGAGAGTTTAGAGCGCGGTTTAAAATTCGTCGAGGACAAATATCTCTTATACGGCAAAAAGGCCTCTTACCGTATGGGCGACAAGATCCGCGTAAAGGTCGTCCGTTGCGATGCCGATAACGGCAAAATCGAATTTATAAAGGTTTGATCTTTTTCGGGTTTGCGTTTGGTTTTTGCGGGGGGAAACCCTTTTTGAAAAAAGGGTTTCCCCCAAGCCCCCTTTCCAAAAACTTTCAGGTAATTTAATATCAAATCGCACGACAATAAAAAATAAACCCGCAAAAGCGTATAAGCATATGCGCTCGCGCGTAGGTTTTTCCGTTACGGTTACTATTTTTTAAAGTCGCAACATTCACAATAACTTTTTACGGGCGTATAACGGCCGACGCTGTACGCCTTTTTTTCATATTCAAGACGGTTCTATTTGTATAAAACGCAACAGCTTATACCGTTTCCGGCGTTAATTGCGCTACAAGTCTAATGACGCGCCGGCTTCTCATGCAAACGCTGTCCGGCGGTTGAAAAACCGGTCGGCGTTTTTGTGGAAAATGTTCTCGATTGTTGCGTCGGAAATTCCTTGTTCGGACAGGTCGGCGGCCAAACGGTTGAAATCACGGTAGGTTTTCAGGCCGCGCGGCAGGTCGGGCGTCCCGTTAAAATCCGTGCCTATCGCAAGGTG
>JAISFM010000086.1 GCA_031263605.1 Clostridiales bacterium
CCCAACCGTTATTTGGTCGTGACCCCCAAGGGCGTAACGCCCGGCGGGCATAAAACCTATTTCCCGCGCGGCGGCAATTACGGGCGCGACGGCGGCTTCGGCGGCGGCCGGAATTTCGGTAATCGCGACGGCGGGCGCGGCGGCAATTACGGCGGCGGGCGCAACGGCGGCGGGAACCGCCCCGGCGGTGGTGACCGTCCCGGCGGCGACAGGCGCGGCGGCTTCGGCGGCGGCGCGGGCGGCTCCGGCAATTACGGCAACCGATCCGGCGGCGGCGACCGTCAGAACAACAATTACGGGAATCGGGACAACTACGGCGGGAGCCGCGATCGGAACGGGGGCGGCGACGGCCGCGGCGGGCGCAACTATGACAACGAGGGCTTTCCTCCCGAAAAGTACGGCGACACGGAATCGGGCGGGTACGCCGGCGGCTCCGCGCCGCAAAGCAAGCCCTCGGCGAGCGGCGGCTCGCGGCAGCAGTTCGCGTTCCGCAGTTCCAACCGCAAGCCCTCGCCGTACAGCCGTTTGAGCGGGTTTTCCGACGCGGGCAAGGGCAAGAGCGGGTTTTCCGACGACGCGTCCCTGCGCCCCAGCGGGTTTGCGGACGCGGCTCCGCCCAAAAGCGGATTTTCCGACGACGCTCTGATGGGCGGCGGGAAATCGAAATTCACAAAGGAATAGTTATCCCGTCATTCTGAACGAAGTGACGAATCGCAACGTTATTCTTTGCGGGGGAAACTTTGTTGCAACAAAGTTTCCCCCGCGCCCCTTTCAAAAAACTTTCGGCATTTTGATCTACGCCGCGCTATCCACATCTCATTTCCGAACAAGTCTTTTAATCATTCATTTATCATTCGTCATTTATCATTTATCATTTGTCATTAACCGCGCATATACTGGTACTATTATGGCCGAAAGCAGCGTCCCTCTGTCCGAATTTATCATGCGCCCCGATACGGCGGCGATTACCCTGCGGTACAACTCCTTTATCGAAACCTTTATCAATCAGCACCCGTACATACGGTTGGGCAAACTCTTGACCGGAAATATCGCGATCGCCTATGTACAGCGCGACAGGCTGACCGAATTGATCCGCGACATCGGGGAGTTTTACGTCAGCATCCTCTCGGTGGTGCTGGGGCCGCTCGACCTGCCCGACCTCGAAGAGAGCGGGATTTTGCGCTTGCAGCAGCAGCCCTATCTGAACCTGCGCGGGCAGGGCGTGCTGCTCGGCTTTATCGACACGGGCATCGACTATACGTTGGAGCATTTCAGGTACGAGGACGGGACCTCGCGCATCCAATCTATTTGGGACCAAACGATTCAGGGGGACGCGCCCGCGGGGTACTTTTTCGGCGCGGAATACGGCAAAGCGGAGATCGACGCAGCGTTAAAATCCGCCGACCCGCGCGCCGTCGTCCCCCACGAGGACACCGTGGGGCACGGCACTTTTTTGGCGGGCGTGGCCGGCGGGCGCGGGACCGGCGCGGCGGCCGGCGCGGCTCCCGACGCCGAATTTGTCGTCGTCAAACTCCGGAAAGCCTGCCCCTACTATCTGGAATATTACGATGTTTCCCCGATGCAGGAAACTGCGTTCGAGTCCGCCGACCTCATGCTGGGGATCGAATACATCATCGAGCGCGCCGCCGCGCTCGGCCGCCCCGCCGCGGTCTGCCTGTCCGTGGGCACGAACAGCGGCGGGCATGACGGTTTTACGATTATGGAGGAGTATCTGGCGGACATTTCCTTTTTGCAGGGGGTCGCGGTGTGCGCGGCGGCGGGCAACGAAGCCGCGGCTCGGCACCACGTGCAGGGGCGGCTCGAAAAACAAAACGACGCCGTTTCCATCGAGGTCACCGCCGGGGAATTCAGCGACGCGATCCGCATGGAGATTTGGAACAACCCCGCCGACCGCCTGTCGGTTTCGGTCAAGTCCCCCGCCGGCGAGATCATCAGCCGCCTGCCCGCCAAATCCGGCACTTATTTCGAGACGCGCCTTGTGTTGGAGCGTTCTATCGTGCGGATCAACTACTTTTTCCCCATAGAGGGCAGTTCCAGCCAATTGACCGTCGTGCGCGTCCTCGACCCCACCCCCGGCATTTGGACGGTGACGCTGTACGGCGACATCGTGATCAACGGCGAATACCACGCATGGCTGCCCCTGACCGGCTTCGTCGATCGGGACGTCGAGTTTTTGACCCCCTCGCCGAATTGCACTGTAGTAGTGCCGGCCACGGCGATTGGCGTTATTACCTGCGGCGCGTACCGCACGTCGGATAAAAGCCTGTACCCGCTGTCCTCGTGGGGGCCGTCGCGCCTACCCGCCAACGTGCCGGACTTAACCGCGCCCGGCGTAGAGGCGGCCGGCATTTTCCCCGGCGGGCGCATCGGGAACATGAGCGGCACGAGCGTCGCGGCGGCCTTGGTGACGGGCGCGTGCGCCCTCATGCTCGAATGGGGCATTTTGAAAAGGAACGAGATTTCGCTGAACACCTACCTGATCAAGGCGAATTTGATTCGGGGCTGCGACCGCGACCGCGATCTGGTTTACCCCAACAACCAGTGGGGCTACGGGCGGCTGAATTTGTACAATACGTTTTATTTGTTAAGAGGGACGATTTAAAGTTTAAGGAAAGTTGAATTTCTTTATTCTTTGCGAAAGAACCCTTTTTGAAAAAAGGGCTCTCTCGCGCTCTTTCCCAAAAACATTCCGTGTTTTTCATTTTAACGAGGGCGCATTTACATGCGTTTAAACGGCTCTTAAAATGCTGAAAGTTTTTGAAAGGGCGCGGGAAAACTTTTTTGCAAAAAGTTTTCCCGCAAGTCAAAAAAGTTCTCGCGCTCTTTGCGTCATCATCCCGTTATTCCTTTCTTTTAAGTTTCGAGCCAAGCAATATACCGCTTTACGGGTTTGAGTCCACAAAATCCGTCCTTGCCCTTGACGAGCAACATAACCGAATTTTCAAAAACGCCCGACGGCGATTCCGCGCGCATTTCGAAAAACACCGCGTCCGAATCCGGCACGGAAAACTCGGGCAGATTGAAATAAACCGCGCGTTCCCGTTCGCACATAAGAGACATGCTTACAACATCGAGCGTCCGGCCGCCGGCCTTGACGCGAACGGAAACCTCAACGTTGCCGTCCGAGTCGGATATAACGTATGGACGAACCTTGCACCTCTCTCCCGCCGCATAGCGCAGTTTGTCGTACGCAATCGAAACATACAGCGGATTATAGCATCTTTTGACTTGATAGTAGACGGGCTTTCTGTTCCCGTAATAGTCCACGGTATTCGTGCCGCTTACATTGGGATACAACTCGTTGAACTGCCAATACATGACGCCGCCGCAATGGAAGGCGTCGCGCCTGTCGCATTCGATGATATATTTAAGACCCTCGGCTTGTAGGTACCGGCTGGCCGTAATCGCGTCGTTGAGGCTTTTAATGTTCCCGCCGAAAACCGCCTCGTCGCGGAACGAGGTGTCCCACGATTCGCCGTGATGCCTCCATACGATATTGCCGCGCATATTGAATTTGCCGAGATTTTTTTTCGACAAGAATTTACGAAGGGCGGGCAGCCCGCTCATGCCGTTACAGCCGCATTCGCTGTGAAAAAGGCATTTGGCCTGATTGAGGTAACCGTAATGCTCCGGATCGCCGAAATAGAGCCACGGGCCGTGAATATCATGATTCCGGCTTTGATCCGCGAGGTCGTGAAAGGACGTCGGGCCGAGCGAACTCGTCGCAACAAAATGGATATGGCTGTTTGCCCTTACATATTCCCCTGCGAGCCTCAAAATTTTCCAGTTTTCATCAAGCGGTATTCTGTCCGCGCCGAAGGCCAACTCGTTGCCCCCGCAAAAAACCGCCAGGCTGACATGATTGCGCTTTACGTCCACAGCGCACCTTACGGTATCCATAAATTTGGCGACAAACGCGTCGTCATCCGACGGATGATTGTCCAGCCCGCTCGACGACTGAATGAAATCCTGCCACACGAAAATGCCGTATTTATCGCACAACCCGTAAAAATATTCGCTCTCTATAAAGCCGCCTCCCCAAACGCGAATAATATTGGCGTTCATTTCCGCAACGTCGGCTATCAGTTTGTCGTAACGCTCGTTCGTTATACGGCCGTACAGCATATCGAGCGGGCTTATATTGACGCCGCGCATAAAGACGTTCCTGCCGTTGAGATTGAACAAAAACGGCTTGGCATCGGGCGGCGCGCCCTCGTTATGCAGCATTTTGAGCGTTTTAAACCCTACCTTGCTTTCCTTGTAAAAAATCTCGCCGCCGTCGGTTTTTATTGAAAGCCCGAGAGTATAGAGCGGTTGCGCGCCTTCGTTGCGCACATACCACAGTTTAGGGTTTTCAATCCGGCCGCAGAACGAAACGGCCGTCTTGCCCCCGGACACCGAAACCGCGCGCGACTCGGAAAACACGGATTTTCCCGCCTCGTCGGAAAGCGCGGCCGAAATCTCACAGACGCCGCGCTCATGCGAAACGACGTCAAACGAATATATAAACCGTGAAACGTCCGCAGCGTCGGTCCTAAAATAAGAATTATCCACCGAAACGCCGTACTCCTCTAAGTATACGAGCCTGTATATGCCGCAGTTGACCAGCCTTGCGCAATAATCCCACTTATAATAAAAGCGCGCCTTTTGCGTGAAAACCTTAGAGGTATAGCCGATTTGCCCCATCTCGTCCGGCGCGCTGTAAAACATAACCGAAATCTCATTATCGGCGTTTTCGATCAGCAAATCCGTCACGTCGGCCGAGCAGGGCGTATACATATTCTCGTGGGAAGCAATGTGCTTGCCGTTAAAACATATGTCGCACTTGTAATCTAATCCCTCGAAAACGACGCAGTAACGCCGCCCCGACTTTCGCTTAAACGCAAAATTGGCGCGGTAAACCCAAAACCTGTCCGAAACCCATTCGCACGCCCTCGAATTGAGTTCAAAATACGGGTCGGGTATTATGCCGTTTTCAAAAAGCGCGTCCAATACGCTGCCCGGCACTTTGGCGTCCACAATCTCGGTCGCGCCCATTAAGGGGACGCCGATTTCCATAGACCTGCCCAAGACGGGCGTATAGTTGTGAAACCCGCAAAGTTTCCATTGCTCAAAATACTGTTTCAACACTTGATACAATCCTTTCGTTCTTACAGCGCTTTTACAAAAGAATTACACTAAGATGAGTTTTGGATTTTTGAGATAGGAAACGCGAAAAGGTTCTTTTTCGCACTCAAAACAGTACGAAAAATGGTTCTTTTCACGGTTCTTATCCAAAAAGCCAAAGTCAGATGTGTAATTCTTTTGTTAAAATGCCGTAAATATACGTCACTTGTACATTAAAATCCGCAACGGCCATAGGAGGCGAATAAGAAAAACGCAAAATACCGCCGTCGACCGTTTTTGTAACCGCGACCGGCGCGCCCGTCGCTTTGTCGGTCGCGGTCACCGTCGCGTCCGTCGCTCCGTCGGGCAGATTGATAACCGCCCGCGCTATCGAGGTCGGCGTACTCCTTGCGGTAAACGTCAAGCCGCCCGCAGCCGCGCTTAAATCCTTGACCGTCGCGTTTGTAAAGGCAAGACCCGTTTCGCTCACGCGCGCATACAGCGCGGAAGCGTTTGCCGGAATCTCCGGGTTGACCCTCACGGCATAATGATCGTCAAAGAGGTCGATAAACGAACCTTCAAGTTTAAGCGTATTGTCAAACGTATGGTAAATCTCATAGGGCCCGCGCACAACGTACATGGCTCCCGGCTTTCGATACGCGAGCCCGGCGTATTCGCACGCCCGCTTTAATAACATTTCATAGAGCGTATAGGAATCCGAATCGGAAGAAAGCGCCTCGGGCTCGCAGCCGGCGACTATAACCGCGCCGCCGCCGGCTTTCTTCTCGAAGGCTACGGTTTCGTTTCCGCATGAAAATAACGCGCGTATGCCGTTTCCGGTATACGCCGTACTGTTTACTTGGATCGATACGTCCGAATCGGAAAAGTAGGGCGGCGCGCCGGCCGCTTTCGTCCACTTGCCGTCAAAGTTTTGGGAATACGCCGCATTTGCGACGCCCAAGCCCAACCGGTCGAACAAATGGGCTTGCGGCGAATCATAGCCCGAGGATTTCCACCACAGGTTTGTGTTTTGGCCCAAGTTTTCTCCGCCTATGTAAACCAATACCCCGCCGTCTTTGACCCAGTCGCTGATTGCCGCGTTATAAAAGGCGTATTCGGGCTTTATAAAATCGTAAGAGAGCACAAGTATCTTAATGCTTTTGAGCGCGTCCGCCGTGACAAGCGACTCCAAAATGATAATCTCGGCCTGAATGCCGCGCTTCAAGAGCGGCAGCATCATCGAGTATATCGGCCTCGCAGGGTCGGAAAAGTGCGATTCGGCGGTATAACTCATGACCACCCCGATGCCGGGCGTACCGCCGAACCGCGTCGCGCCGTACTTGTGCATGGCGTTGTGAACCTGTATGACGCCCTCCTGGACGGCGCGGTATTCATTCCTTACGCCTCCGGTTACAGTCGTTCCCTGCCACCCCCTGTCCGGCCAAACCTGCGAGTTGTAACTGTATATTTGCGGAATCAAAAGTTGCGCGGCTATGGTGTGCTGCCAAATCGGGCGGGCGGATTGCTCGGATCTTATGCTTTCGGTATCGGCGGACGAATCCGATATGGCGAAAGCCCGCCGGCCGTCCAGCCCCCTCAAATAATTTGCGCCCTCGTTATACTGCATAAAACTCTGCTCGAAATACATGGCCTTGTTTTCGCCCTCATAGAAAACGGGCAAGGTGGCGGTATCCGTCCAAGCCTCGGATATATACCCGTCCGCCCCGTTTACGGCAAGCATGTCCCGGTTATTGGCGGAAACATGGTGATTGGCCGCATAATCGAAGGTGGGGTGCGAGGCGAAATAAACCTTGACGTCGGGATACGCGTCCTTAATCTCGTCCGTAAACGCTTGATACGCCTTGACAAATATGTCGGAAATTACGACGGCCCTTTTGTATCGGAACTCCTGCGCGTTGTCGGCTGCCCAATCCTCGTCGAAACCGACGCCGTATTTTGCCAGCCACTCCGCCTTGAACAAGGCGTTGTTATAGCCCTTCGTGCGGCCGTCCGGCTCCTCCACGACCACGGACGAGGCGCCGGCGGCTATCATCGTCTTGCAAATACCGGCGATATGCCGCGCAAAGCCCTCAGACGGGTAAACGTGCGGGGCTTCCGCCGGGTTGTCGTGGATGTACAATGTGACCCCTTCTTTCGTGGTCTGCTTTATTTCGGGATGCGAGGCGGTATACAGGACCGGGTATTCGGCGTCCATAAAGTCGCGGGAAAGCGAACACATAAACCCGATTTTTTCATACCGGCCTATATACGACAATATAGACGTTCTAGCGTTGCCGGCCGGGCTTAAACCGCCGTATACCCACTGCGCGTCCGTCGGAATCGCCCTTGCCGCCAGATAGTCCCAGGCCATTTGGTTCGTTGTGTAAAAGGGCTCCTCCGTTTCGGGCGCGGCGAACGCCGAGGAAGCGAAGCCCGGCGCGTAAGGGTCTGCGCCCGACGGCTCGGACGGATCGCCCCCGTTTTCCCGATGCGAGCAGGCCGAAAAGCACAAAACAAACAGAAGCGTAAACGCCGTTAATAATTTTTTAATCCTCATAAACCGTGTCTCCTTTAATCCAATCCGTTTAGGAAATATACGTTACCTGTACGTCAAAGCGGGCGATAGCGTCCGACGGCGGCGGGTAGACTATATGCAGAAAACCGCCGTCAACCGTTTTAGCGACCGCGGCCGCCGCGTTGGTTGACTTGCCGACCGCCGTAACGCTTGCGTCCGTAACGTTCCCGGGCAATTTCACAACCGTCCGCGCCATCGAGGTCGGCGCGTTTTTCAGCGTAAACGCCCTGCCTTCCGCGCCGCCTGTCGAATCGGAAATCTCGCCGTTGCTGAAACCGACGCCCGTTCCGCTCACGCGCACATACAGCGCCGATGTATTCGCCGGGATCGTCGGATTAACCCTTACGGCGTAATGATCGTCGAAAAGGTCGATAAATTCCCCCTCGAGCGGGAGCGCGGAAGCAAACGTATGGTAAATCTCGTAAGGCCCGCGGACAACATACATCGCGCCGGGCTTCTGATACTGAACCTCGGCCAATTCGCAAGCGCGTTTTAACAGCATCTCGTAGAACAGATAGGAATCCGCGTCGGCCGAGAACGCCCCCGGCTCGCAGCCCGCCACGACAACCGCGCCTTTGCCGACCCGTTTTTCAAAGGCGAGGGTCTCGCCGCCCCGCTCGAACAACTTCGTAACCCCGCCGCCCACGGCATACGCCGTGTTCCTTATCGCGGCCGGAACGGAAACGTCCGCAAAGTACGCCGGCGCGTCTTCGGTCTTCTCCCACTCCCCGCCGAGAGAGGAAAAAGCCGAGTCCGTGACGCCGAGGCCGAGCCTTGCGAATAATTCGGCCTGCGGCGAACCGTATTCCCTGTCTTTCCACCAAAAGTCTATGTCCTGCCCCTCGTTTTCGCCGCCCGCATACACAAGCACCCCGCCTTTATCGACCCATTCGGCGACCGTAGCGTTATAAAACCAATATTCGGGCTTGATAAAATCGTAAGACAGCACCAGTATTTTTGTATCTTTGAGCGCGTCTATGCTTAAAAGCGACTCCAAACTGATTATATCGACCGGAACGCCGCGCTTCAAAAGCGGCACCGCCATCGAGTATATCGGCACGTTGGCTGTCGGCGCGCCGGCGGTTCCGGTATACGCTTCGGCGGTGTAACTCATAACAACCCCGATGCCCCGAGTGCCGCCGAAACGTTCCGCCCCGTAATTATGCATATCGTTTTGAACCCTGATCACGCCCTCTTGAACGGCGCGGTATTCCCTGCTTACGCCGCCGGGCACCAAATCGCCCCGCCACGCCCTGTCGGGCCAAACCATGCTCTCGTAACTGTATATCTGCGGCATCATCAACTGCGCAACTACCGTCTCCTGCCAAATAGGGCGCGCGACGTTTTCAGGCCTGTGAGCCGGCGTGTCGGCGGCGGCGTCCGCTATGGAAAATATGCGCTTGCCGTTCATGCCGTTTATGAAATTCGCGCCCTCGCTGTACTGCACATACGCCTGTTCAAAACGCAGATCGCTCCTGTTCGAGCCTTGGTAATAGACGGGCAAATTGGCTACCGTGTCCGTCCAAGCCTGAATTATAAAGCCGTCCGCGCCGTCGCAAGAAAACATTCCGAAATTATTGGCGGAGCAATGATGGTTCAGCGCGTAATCGAAGGTGGGATGCGCCGCCATTACGACCTCGACGCCCGGATTATAACCCTTAATCTCGTCGATGAATATCCGGTACGCGTTTATGAATATATCCGAAATTACCGTGTCCCTTTTGAGATTAAATTCGTCGGGGTTGGCGGCGGCCCAGCCGTCGCTGAACGCGCCGCTGTATTTTTCCTGCCATTCCGCTTTAAAAAAACCGCCGTTATAGCCCTTCGCAAAGCCGTCCGGTTCCTCCAAAGCGATAACGGAGGCTCCGAGGTCTATCATATCCTTGCATATGCCCGCGATATACAGCGCGAAACCCTCCGAAGGATAAACGTGCGGCGCCCCGTCGGAGCCGCCGTACTCCGATCCGCCGCGCCAGATAATGCCGCCGTCCGCCTCCCTCTGTATTATATCCCGATGGCTGTCCGTGTACCTGGGCCGTCCGTAATCCGCGTCCGTATAATCGCGCGAAAGCGAACACATAAAGCCTATTTTGCCGTATTGCCCCGCATACGACTTTACGGCCGTCTTCGCGCTCACGCCGTAACTCAGCCCGCCGTACACCCAGACCGCGTCGGTGGGAACCGCCGTGCTCAACGCGTATGGGCCCGACGCCTGATTCGAGGTGTAATAATCCCAATTTGCGGACGGCTTTTGGAACGCCGCCGAAGCGAAGCCGCTTTCTTTGGACGGATCCAATACAAACGGAGGCTTCGGCTCCGGGGGCTCGGGCGGGCCGCTGTCTCCCGGCTCGGCCGTTTTCCCCGCGGGAGCCGAGCATCCGGTGAAGCATAAAGCAAACGCCAGCAGCAGCGATAACAAGATTCCTTTAATTTTCATACTTATATTCACCTGTTAATTCCCGTCTGTTTTTTCCAAAGAGGCCTTAAACGGCGGTGTACGCGATTACGTCCGCGGCAAAATTGTCGAGGTTAGCCGCAACGCTCTGCCCGTTGCCCAGAATATTCTGTATGGCCGTAGTCCACGAACCCCAAATCTTGGTGAAGTTAGCGTCGAAACCGGGCAAACCCGCGACGAGATTTTCCGCGACGTAAAGCGATTCGATAAACGGGCTCATAAAGGCGTTTTTCGCCTGCACGTCCGGATCGTCGCTCGCTAAAAGATCCAAGATCAGGTCGTCGCGCACGGGCACGCGGTTGGACGAGCACATGTAAATTTGCTTTTGCACGTCGTAAGAAACCAAGTGATTCAAAAACTCCTGCGCGAGCGCCTTGTTCCTGCTCGCCCTGGTCATCATATAGGACGGGCTGCCCACAAGCATATTCGTGCTCGGAACGCCTTCCACCACGGGCAGCGGCGCGCTCTTGAACTGCGACGTGGGAATATCCCTCGCGTATGTAAGCGGACCGCTTTCTATCGCGAACGCCACCTTGTTGTCGAGGAACAGTTTGTTGACCTGCCCCTCCTCCCCCAAAGCCGCATTTCCGGAATAGGCGTATGCGGCTACGTCCTTTATCCACTGCATGGCGGCCTTGCTTTCCGCGCCGTTAATTATAATATCGCCCGCGTCGTTATAAAAGCCGCCGCCGAACATCTGCATGATGACGATGTTTCTATACGCGCTCGGAATGCCGGGTACGGCGTTGACCAGCAGCCCGCCGACAGAACCGCCCGAGTTTGAATAGACCTGCGCCGCGTAGTTTTTAAGTTCGTCCATTGTTTCGGGAATTTTCAGGCTGCCGTCGGGATTGACCAAGCCCGCGGCCCGGACAAGGTTCTCGTTATAAATCAGCGCGGAACAGCCCGTAAACATCGGATAGCCGTATATCCGGCCGTCGTCGCCCGTACACTGATCCCAAAAAGGCTTGCGTATCGCGTCCTTTATGTCCTGCGGGACAGCCATGTGCTGATAGTATTCCAAATCGTTTATTTGCGTCTTGTTGAAAAGTTCGCCGACCACAATATCCGGCATCTTATTCGCCATGTAAAGTTCGCGGAGCGCGTTGTTGAGGTCGGTCCCCCACGCGCCGCCGTCCATTTTAACAGTGACGCCGGGATGCGAAACTTTGAACGTATCGATAATATACTGCGTAGTCTGAAAGTCCGGGTCGGGGTCATTTTCCTTATAATCGTAATGCAGGGGCCCGCCCACGGTGTAAACCGAGAGCGTCTTCGGGCCGTCCTCCCAGTTCCCGAAATCCGGGTTTTCATCGGGGTTGTAATCCCCCTGCGGCGGCCGCGCGCAGCCGGCGAGCGGCGCGAGCGCAAGGCACAGCGCAAGCGCGATAATAAGCAATCTTTTCATTGTTTCCTCCTGATTTTGGTGTTTAATATATTTAAGTCGCCTCATCCCTTTACACTGCCCATAGTCAAGCCCGTAATAAACTGCTTTTGCAAGCACAAAAAAACGATGATCGGCGGCAGCATCGCCGTAAAGCAAATCCCGAATATGGCCGGATAATCGGGTATGGAATTTGTCGGCCCCTTCGCGGCGGCTATGATGTTGAACACGGTATACCCTATGGGTATAATCTGCGGGTAATCGGTGGCGCGCATAAAGGTCATAGGGAAAAGATAATCGTTCCAATGCCCGATAATAAGCCCTATCAGCATGACCGCGACCACCGGACGCAACAGCGGGAAGTAAATCGTAAAAACCGTCCGGAGGTTCCCCGCGCCGTCGATTTCCGCCGACTCGCCTATTTCGCCGCCTATGTCGAAGATGGACTGGCGCACCAGAAAGAAATGGTATGCGCCGAACCAGCCGGGAAAGAGGAGTATAAACCAATGGCCTATCATGCCGCTGCCGCCCTGTCCGAATATGTCGTTGCCGCCGAATAAAGGCCAGCGCACGAACATGATATACGAGGGCAAAAGCGTCACTACGCCGGGCATCATCATCGACATTAAAAAATAGAAGAAGACGGCCTTCCTGCCCCTGAAATGTATTTTGGCGAATATATAGCCGCCCAAAACCCCGAAGAAAATGTTGACGAAAGCATAAAAGAGGGTTCTCAACAGGGTCATGCCTATCGAAGTCCATACGTTTTTTCCCTGAAAAAATTTGAGCAGGTTGGCAAAACGCGAAACCGAAAGGCCGCCGGGTACGGGCAAGACCGAAATCTTGAGGTATTCGGCCTTGGTAAGCAGCGAGCCCATAAAACTGAATATGAACGGATAAAGCATGACGAATCCGCCCAAAGCCAGTATAAGGTACGCGAGCGGGACAAGGATTTTATCCGCCTTCGATTTGATGCCGCGCTTCATATTCGTATCCTCGTTACCTTAAAGTTCAGCAGAGTTACGGCGATTACCAGCGCCAGCACAAACACCGACATCGCGCTGCCCATGCCCACGTTGAAATTTACGAACGCCTCGTTGTAAATACCGTACATTATGACCATCGCCGACGGCTGGTCCCGCGCAATCAGTTGCACGGGTTCGAATATCGAAAGCACGCCCATGGACGAGGTAATGATGATGAACGCTAACATCTGCCGGAGGCACGGGAGGGTTATGTGTATCAGTTTTTGCCATTTATTGACGCCGTCCACATATCCCGCCTCGTAAAGTTCCTGCGGTACGGCGCTCATACCGGCCAAAAAGAGTATTATCGTGCCGCCCATGCCCTTCCATACGCTGATGAATATAATCCAAAATTTAAGCCAGCCCGGCCTCAACGTCCACATGACCGGCGCTTTCCCCATCCCGACGAGTATGGTATTGATAACGCCGTCGGAAGGGTTTATAAAGGTAAAGACAAGTTCGGAAACTACGGCCGTGGAAACGACGCACGGGATATACCATACCGTTCTGAAAAAGCCTTTGAGTTTTATTGGGAGCATCATGAGCAGCGCGACGAAAAAACTCAATATAACCGTGAAAAACATGATAAGGCCGCCCATCAAAAATGTGTTGGCAAACATGCCCGAAAGTTCTTTGTCCTTGAACATATTCGCGTAATTTGCAAACCCCACCCATTTGATTTGGTCGAACCTGACGCCGTTCCATTTTGTAAAACTCAATATGACCGCGAAGGCGATCGGCAGCACCGCGATTATGGTATAGTAAATCAGCATGGGGATGAGCCATCCCCATGCGAATCTTACCTTATGACGGTTTAACGACCTGATTTTGACCGCGGACGCCATACTTAAAGCCCTCCTATGAAAGTTTCCTCTTGAAAAGGAAGGCGAGCGCGGCGCCGATCATCAGGCACGCCGATACGGCCGCGCCGCCTTTCCTGCAACCCGTTTCTTTTTTGTTCCCGCCGTTTTCATCGCCGCCGTCCTCGTTCCCGCCGTTCTCGTTTCCGCCGTTTTCATTGCTTGAAGGCGGGGCGGTCAGCGTCTGATCCTGAACGGTTATGTTTATAGTTCTGGCGGCCGATAAGCCGCCGTAGTTGGTGGCGGTAATGACGACGGTGTATTTGCCGTTATAATCCGCCGTAAAAGTCTTATCCCCTGCAAGGGTTAATTTATTGCCCGCGGGGCCGGTTATATCGAATTCGAGTACCGGATTCGGGTCAAGTTCGTCGCTTGCCGTAACGTTGGCCAGACTGACCACCTTGCCGGACAGCGGAATCGCCCCTGTTCCGGGAACCCCGCCCGTGCTTATGGCCGGAGGTACGGACGGAATGTCCAAGCCGGTTATCTCGATATTGAACCATTTGGAATCCGAACCCTGATTCGCGTCCTGCGTCCTGATTTCAACCCTGTAAACGCCCGAACCGTATGCTGTAAATTTGTTGTTCGCAAGCGCAATCTGTCTGCCGGCCGACCCTTTGTAATAGGTTACGGTCATAGTTTCAGTAAAATCGAAGCCGGCCGGATGCGAAACCGTATAAATATCGTTTAAGTCGATTTCGCCGCCCGTTTCGTTGCCCAAAAGCAGCGGGGCGACCGCTTGCGAATCAAGCGTTATTTCGGGCGCGTGCCTTTCGCCTATCAATTTAATATAGTCCACTACCGCGTAATCGCCTACCTTGGCTTTACCGGCGGTGCCGTCAAACGACACAATATAGTTGAATTGGGTAAATGTTTCGTCGTCGGCGAAATTAAAGCCGCCCATAACCGAAAGCGCGCGCATATCCTTCCTTACGGTATACCAACCGGGCGTGAACGCCCCGTCGCCCCATGCGACCGACTTTGGGTTTATATCCAGTAAAACGCCCTTGTTCCCTTCCCCGAGGCTTACGCCCGAAACGTTAAAGGCGGCGAAGATACGGAAGGCCGCGTCCGGGTTGGAAAGATAGAATCGGGTTTCCACGGAACCGTACTCGCTTGGCTTGAATTGATCGGCGTCCGGTATGCCGCCGACATACGCGGCAAAGCAACCGGCCGCGGTGCCGATAGGCGCGTTGACTACCTCGAATTTTGCGGCGGCGCCGTTGCTTACCGAGGCGGCGTCGGGGAAATCCGTGTCGGTCCAGCCGCTCGTTTTCCAAACGGCGTCTATGTTGCCGGAATCAAACGTATCGGTATAGCCGTTATGAGAATATGTTTGGCCGGGAAAATCAAAAAGTATTTTGTCCGCTTGGGGAACGACGGCCGCATCCGGGTCGGCGACGTCAATATAAAATCTTTCGTTCGTTTCCAAACCTTCGGCGTCGTCATTGACCGCGGTTGCGTTTACGGTATAGCGTCCCGCTTTCGCCATAAGGAAACGCAAGCCGCCGTCCAGTGTGTCGGTGATATCCGTACTGTCCGGGTCGATAACCTCGAAACTGAGCGTAACGTCCGTATCCTCTTTAAGCGTGGAAGCCGTTATAACGGACAAATCCGCCATTTGCCCCGCTATGTCGTATCTCGCGGCGAGTTTGGACGCATTTATCGTGGGGAAAAGCGGCATGGGGGGAACGTCTATCCCCTCCGTGTTTTCCGAAATATACAGATTGTCAAGTTTGAACGTAAACGCATTTGACGGCGCGGTCGTGGAATTGTATCTTGCGTGTATGCCTATCCATACGATTCCGCTGTTTTCGTCGCCCGCGTCCATCGTGTTCCTGACGCACGAAGTTCCCGCGGCGGGCGTCGTATTCGTCATGTCTACGGATAAAACGGCCCATTCGCCCTCAACCATTTCGGAGCCCTGGAACGCATACGTTATTTGCTTATCTTGGGCGTCCCCCATGCCTGCGCCCCCGTCATACGGTTGCGTGGAAAAATTGACGTCAATCGAATCTACCGCGTCGGCGTTATCCGTCCAATAGAGGATTTGCAGGGTTTTCCAATTCTTCAAAGGAGTAGCGTTATACGGATTTGTATCCGTCCCCCAGGGAGCCACCTGTACGCCGTTACCGGAAATTGAAGCGCCGCCGCCCCCGCCGCCCCCGGAACGAAGCGGCAATATTACCTCTCCGTAGCCTTCGGATACGAAAGCCGCGCTCAAACCCCATATGCCTGCGCCCGTCACAAAATCGGCGTTATAAACTTGCGTTCTGCCGGGATTATCCCACGCTACGTCGCCTGCGCCCAAACGCGCCGCGACTTTGTCCGCAAAGTCATGCATAAGGAGGTACGGCTCGTCCGCGGCAAATGCGATTCTACGCCCCCCCCCCCCGAAAAACATACCCGGCAGGATACCAAGCGAAACGAAGAGCATCGCCAACGCCATGGCAATTGTGAGTGTTTTTTGTCTTACTTGTGTCATTTTCCTTACCTCCAAAAATTTTTATATTCAAATAGAAGTTTTTATACCGCTTTCAGTAATGAATCCGAATGAAAGCGTATAGATACCCCTATTTTGATGATATTATATAGTTTAAATCAACCCCGGCCGTTTGTCAATACTTTTTTCAACATTTTTTAAATTCTTAAACTTTTTGAACATTTAAAAGGGCGGATTCCCGATTCCGCCCGTTACGCGTTATAGTTAATTCAAATTGAAATGTCTTTGACAGAGCCGCCTTCTTTCAACACCGACGGCACTTCGACCTTAACTGGCAGCCCGCAGGGCTCATTGTACCGCTTCAATATCATATCGGCCGCCGTCCTGCCCATAGCGTGACGATCGGTGTAAAACGTGGTCAAAATTTTCATAAACGGGTGGTCGCTGGAAATCCCGTCGTAACCGACAACCGATATGTCGTCCGGAATTTTAAGATCGATTTCCTGCGCGATTTCAAAGACGCGGATCGCCACGGGGTCGTTAGCGCAAAAGAAAGCCGTAGGCCGCTCCCCGCTCTTTAAGCATTCGGCCACGTCCTTGGAGTTGACAATGCCGAATTGATCGTCGCCCTTATTGATCAGCGGCACAATCTTGCAGCCGCCGCCGTGAACTTTGAAAAAATCGCAGAAGCCGTTATAGCGTTGTCGGAACGAAATGGAAGCGTCCACGCTGCCCGCAAAGGCTATATGCCTGTGACCCTTGCCGTATAAATAGCCGGCGGCCTCGAACGATGAAAAATAATTGCTCGACATTAAAACATCGCATTTCGTCGTATAGGTTTTGTTCGTGTCCAACAACAAAATGGGCAACCGGGGCTGCGATAATATCCTTACGTCCTCGTCGTCGCACGCCGCCACGACGATTATCCCGCTGTTCTTGCGCTTTATGAGGTTCGATAAAAATTCATATTGCGGCATGAGTTTGTCGTATTTGGCTATCTCGAAGCCCACCTTCAATTCTTCCAGCCTGGCCGTCAAGCCGGTCACGACCTCGGACCAATAAGGCTTGTCGAGGTCTGTGAACGTGCTGAACACGAGCGTAAATTTGAGGCTGCGGTTGATCTTGCGCTTAAAATCGTAACCGAGTTGCATAGCCTTCAAAAAAACTTTGGATTTTGTCTCGGTATGAACGTACTTGTAATCGGCCAGAGCCAGCGACACTAAACTCTTGCTGTACCCAAGATCGTCCGCAATCATCTGCAATGTAACTTTCTTTGCCATCTTAAACAATTTCTTAAACTTTGAATTTCATTATATATCATTCGTCAAAAAAAATCAAGCGATTATTTTATTCGGGAGCGTACAAAGAGCGTTGCAACCGATCATTGCGAGGAGCGCGAAGCGCTTTGAGGGCAATCTCTACCGAACACGAAACGCGCCTTTTTATATAGCGATTGCTTCGTCAGACGCTTTACGCGTCCTCCTCGCAATGACCTGCCGTGTTTATGAGCAATGCGGTTTGTACACTCCCTCTTATTCTATGCCGGCCGATTGAGCCGCCAAATACCGCTTGCGGTTTGAACGGACGTTGCCCGTAAAGCGGCGAAACCAATCGAAATTCGTATTATGCCCCGTATGTGACGGCTAAACGGGCGTAACGCTCTTTCCGGTACCGGCATCTTGATACATCATCCAATACCCTTCCCCCTCCGGCTGTTTCGCATCGAACGGCAGCCATTGGCAAAAGCCTTTTAATTCGGGCGGCGGGTCTTTGGCGTAGTGCCCCGGTACGCCGTAACAAATGTATTTGATCTCCTCGCCGTCGTACAACAACCCCACCGTGTAATATTGCCCAAGGTCGTCGTAGTTGACTTTGACAAAATCGCCGTTCTCCAAAATCGCGCACAAGGCTTCCTCTTTCGGATAACCGGCGAACAGTTCGTCGATCTGGCTTTTGATTAAGGCGTAGAATTTGCCGCCCGTATAAACCGGCGGTCGTTTCGGAGCGTCGCCCGACTCGGCCGTTTCACGCTTTTCGCACGGCTCGGCCGGCATCTCAACGGTTTTCGGCGCGCCGGCTTTGGCGGTTTTCGGCGGCGCGGCGGCGGCTTTGGGCGCGGATTGCGTGCGCGGGGGAGCCGATAAAACGGCGGCTTCCGTATCCTTTAAAACCGCGGCGGCTTCCGTGCCTTTCGGCGCGTTCCCCGTGTTTTTCGGTTCCAAATGGGAAAAGTTGCTGTCGCTGTAATAGGCGAAACGGTCAAATTCGGGCGGGTAATAGTTTTCGGCGGCCACGGCGTAATCGCAATAGTCCGGCTTCGGTTCGTTCGCGGCGGGCGCGGCGGCGGCGGTTTGCGGCCCGAGCGCGGCGATCGCGGGTTCGTTCGCCTCGAATCCGGCGGCGTCCCCGTTTTCTGCTGCCCGCCCCGCTCCCCGCTCCCCGCCTTTCCATGCCGCGCCGCCCGCAAAGCCGTCGGCCATATTGCCGATCAGAATGCTTTTGCCCTCGGTGCCGCCCCAAAGGACGGGGCAAAATTGGCCGTCCTGTTCGCAAACCAGCACACAGTCGACAAAACCGTTGAAATCGGTCGCGGGGTCAACGACAAAATTTTGGGACACGCCCGCCAGCGGAAATTTCTGCAATTTCAAATTGGAGCGCAAGCCGAACCAAAAGGCTCCGGCACGGCTTTTTAAATCCAAATTAAAGGAAGTGAACGAGCAAACGGCGGACTTGCCGCTGTTTTGCAGGGTGACGAGCGCCTTGACCGGCGTTTTCCCGTATCCCTTTGCGACCTCGTTCATGATAACGATTTTTTTTATGTAGGCCAAAATGAATCCCTCCCGAACGGAAAAGCGCGAAATTTCACCGCGTCTATTATAAACGCTTCACTGTCGCATATTATCGGAAGTTCGGTCGAAGCGTGACCAAAACTGTTGAAAGAGCGGAAGCGTCCCACAACTATAAATATGAACGGAGAGGGGAAAAATTGACAAAAACTTGTCGTTAAGCGGACACGGGGCGCGGCTTTGCCCGTGCCGCGGCAATCTCATTCGATAAAATCGGCAATCGCGTTCCCCAGCGCGACAAACCGCGCGGGCGACAGAGCCTCGCCGCGGACGTTCAAGGGCAAGCCCGCGGCCTTTAACAGCGTTTCCGCCTGTTCGCGGGGCAATGAAAAACCCCGCATCAGGTTGTTGGCTAGCGTTTTGCGGCGCATAGCGAACGCGCTCCCGATCAAGCGGCTCAAAACGGCGCGGTCGGAAACCGCGAATTTTTCGGCGTTCCGTTTAATCGACACAAATGCGGAATCCACGTCCGGCACGGGATAAAAGATTTTGCGCGGGACACGCTTTAAAATTTTCACGTCAGCCGCCACCCCCACCGCGACGGTCAACGCGCCGTAAGCCGCCGTACCCTCTTTTGCGGCCAGCCGTTCCGCGACTTCCTTTTGCACCATGACCGCCATTTCCGCGCACGTGGGCGCGTCAAGAAATTTAAAGATCAGCGGCGTCGTGATATAGTAGGGCAGGTTGGCGACGAGTTTGAATTGAAAGTCGGGAAATTGAGAAGTGAGAAGTGAGAATAGAGAAGTATTGTCGGGGTTTTTATCGCTTTGCTCCCTGTCCGATACTTGCGGTTTATCCTTTAATTGTGCATTGTGCATTGTGCATTGTGCATTACCCTTACGGAATAGCGCGGCGATTTCGGCGTTATCCGCTTTCAAAGCGTCGGCTAAAACCAATCTGACGTTTTCCGCGCCTTTTAGGGCGGCGGTTAAAATCGGCTCTAAATCGCGGTCGATCTCGTAGGCGGCCACAAAGCGCGCGGCGGCGGCCAATTCGCGGGTCAAGGCTCCCGCGCCCGCACCGATTTCCAGAACGTTGTCGGCCTTTGAAATGCCGGCGAGATTGACCAACGACCTCAAAAAATTGACGTCGGAAATGAAATTCTGCCCGAACCGTTTTTTATGCTTGACGTACATTTTATTTTTATGAGTTGCCGAAAATTTTTTGAAAGGGCGCGGGAAAACTTTTTTAGAAAAAAGTTTTCCCGCCTTAAACCTCCGTTATCCCGCGCGGGACGGTCTCGCACACCGCGCAAAAATCGGTTTTGTCTTTGATTTGGGCGTAAGCGCGGCGGCTGTCCTCCGCCGACGCGTAGACGGCGAAGCACGCGCTGCCGCTGCCGCTCATCAGCGCGCACAAGGGGGCGGTGCTTTGCAAAAGTTCCAGAGTCGCGGCTATTTCGGGGCAAAGGGAAATCGACGCTTCCTGTAAATCGTTCTGCAAATAGGGGGCCGCGCCCGCCGCGCCGCTTTTCAGCGGGTCGGTCTCGGTGAGAGCGCGCAAAATTTGAGCGGTGCCGCTCCCGCGGGTTTTGCCCAATTTGTCGAAAGCGGCGTAGGCTTCCCAAGTCGAACAGCCCGCTTTGCCTTTGGCTATGACGAGGTGGAATTTATGGCGGCAAGCGATCATGTTGATCTTTTCGCCCCGCCCATAAACATGCGCGTAGCCGCCGTCCAGCATATAGGGCACGTCGCTGCCGCTGCGGAACGCGATCAAATACGCGCCGGAGGATTTAACGTCGATGTTGTGCAGTTTGGAAAGCGCGTAAATCGCGCCGGCCGCGTCCGCCGACGATCCCCCCAGCCCCCCCGCCAGCGGAATGCCCTTCACGATCGAAATGTCGCAGCCCGACAAACCGAAACCCGACGAGAGCATGGACGCCGCTTTATAGGCCGTGTTCAGTTCGGGCTTTACGTCTATGGGTACGCCCCGCGCGTCGGCCATCGCAACTGTGACAATTTTGTCGGCGCGCCGCGCGACGGTCACGGTATCGAAAAGGTTGACGGACGCCATCACCATATCCAGACAATGGTAGCCGTTATGCGCCTTGCCGGCGACATTCAAGGAAAGGTTTATTTTCGCGTTGACCTGCAATCGGACCGTATTCGTATACACAACGTTATTATATAGGAAAAAGGGGAATTTGACAACTCTTTTTTAGCGCGGGGAGCGGACAAAGAGCGTGGGACATAAACTCGGCATGTCATTAGAGTCGTTACGAAACCTACTCTATGTAAAAAGGCGCGTTTCGTGTTTGATAGAGATTGCCGCGCTCCGCGCTTCTCGCGCTCCTCGCAATAGAGTTGTAGCGAAATTAAAAGGCGAGCGGAATTGCGCCAGATTTTTGCGGCAAACCCAATGGCAGAGGGCAGCGCGTTCGGAATGAGAGAGGAAAGCGCGGGGCGTTCCTCTGTTCGGTAGAGATTGCCGCGTCGCGCTTCGC
>JAISFM010000109.1 GCA_031263605.1 Clostridiales bacterium
ACGAAGCGATCTCTATATAAAAAGGCGCGTTTCGCGTTTTGTAGCGATTGCCGCGTCGCGCTTCGCGCTCCTCGCAATGACTTGCCGTGTTTATATTCAACACGGTTTGTCCACTCCCACTGCTTGGGCAGGGTTTACGCATTAAAATTTAAATGATCCGAAAAATCGATTGTTTTGGTCTTTTCGAGAAAAATTGCAGGTGCAAAATAGGAGTTTAACAAAATAAAATCTTATGAAGAGTTGACTTTTTGGGAATTGCCACGCTTATTCGCTATTTGCATATGCTGTTTATGTGCTTTTTGCGCTAAAATATTTTAATGCGTAAACCCTGCTGCTTGGGGAGTGTACATATAGCAAGTGCACCGATGGTTGTCCGGTATATTGCGACGTGATTTTTGGCGGCAAGCACAGGCGAAATATCCATAACAAAAAAGACACGCATAACATTGAAAGTGTGAACTCTGACCTCCGCCATTATTTAGCGGGACTTGCAAGGCGCAGCAGATGCTTTTACAGGAGTGACCAAACCTTGTTGGCGGTGATGAGTGTCTTTGTAAATGCATACAACAACTATGGCGAATACAAGGCAAAAAACCGAATCCCTGTTATGAACGAATTTTAAAAGAGGTTAAAGGGCGGCGAAAGATTGATCGGGACGGGGATACAACTGACCGATCCGTCCGTCGCCGCGATGGCGGGCATGGCGGGGTTCGATTTCGCCGCGATCGACACGGAGCACGGCCCGGCCGATTACCAAAAGGTTTTGGCTCAGGTAATCGCCGCGCGTTCGGGCGGGGCGTATTCGATGGTGCGCGTCCCGTGGAACGAGCCGTATTTGGCGAAACGCGTGTTGGAAACGGGTCCGGACGCGATCCTGTTCCCCATGGTGAACACGGCGGAAGAGGCGAAAAAGGCGATGGACTCCTGCGTGTACCCTCCGGCGGACAAGCGGGGGATCGGGCCGATGCGCGCGCAGCGTTACGGCTTGACGCCCATGCCGGCGTATGTCGAAGAGTCCGAGCGCGCTTGTCCGCATGATTCAAATCAAGAGCGAGACGGCGGTGCGCAATTTGACGCTATCCTTAAAACGCCGTACCTCGACGCGGTTCTGATCGGGCCGTGCGACCTGTCTTTTTCGATCGGGAAGTCGGGCGACGTCCGTTGCGCGGAGAACTTAAAGTTGATTGACGAAACCGTGGGCAAATGCAAGCGCGCCCAAATGCCCGTGGGCATTTGGGTGGGGGGACGCGACGGATGAAGGCTATCGGTTCCGGTGGGGCAGGGACATGGATTTTTGGCTTGCGGCAATGATTTCATTTTGCTGTCCGCCGCGCAAAAAACGCTGTGCAACATCATACGGGCGGCTGGCCGCGCAAAACGCGCGGAGCCGATAAAAGATCCCCGTCGCCGTATCGAATGAAGGGGCGGCGTTTTTAGCGGAGGACTGCAAACGGGAACGGCGGTAAGGGTCGAGGCGAAAAAAGAAACCGCATCGGACAAATTACCGGCAGGGCGACAGCATTTAGAATTCATGTAGAGTTTAGGGTATAAAAATGAGCCGAAACAATAGTGAACATAACAGGAAAGCCGCCTGTCATCTCGACAGAACTAATAAATGAGTGCAGCGGAGAGATTTCCGACCTGTCTTGTGG
Source organism: Clostridiales bacterium (assembly GCA_031263605.1). GTDB lineage: Bacteria > Bacillota > Clostridia > Christensenellales > DUVY01 > BNZQ01. The sequence continues at coordinate 1,653 of JAISFM010000109.1, forward strand.
GTAATTTCGCGCACTTCGTTCAAAATGACAACTCAAATCCTTTCAAAAAAGTTAAATGCTGTCACCCTGAAATCACCGGTTTTTGTATTGGTTTTTCAGACGAATTATGCTATAATAATAGGCATACGCAAGATGGGAATCGCGCATGGCGGAGCCGAGCGCGCGCAAAGGCAAAATCCAAGCCGGACGCGGGCGGCGGGCGGGGCAATCCCATAGAGCGTAACGAAAGCGCGGAGCGGAGGGCGATGCGGGTAATTTTCAAGGAACACGGCTATACGGTCGACGACGGAAGTTTGTCGTATGCCGACGTGTATAACCTCGCGTTTGACGCGGCGCTGCCGGAGGACGCGGGGGCGGCTTTCCTTGTCCGCATCGCCAAAATGGCGGTGGGCGCCGCTCGGGGCGACCCGGATATTTCCGTCACCCGCGCGGTGAAGCCCCCGGAATTGGCCGACCTCTATCCTCTGATGGCGTCGCTGCCCTTTGCGTTGGGCGCGGAGTTTGTCAGCCTCAACTGGCTGTCGGAAATTTACGGCCGTCTGGTCGAGGCGCTGAACGGCGACCTTGCCGCGTATTCCGGCACGCCCGAAGAATATTTCAAATCCAAAAACGAGGCTTTGACCGTCAGCGGGCGGGTATTCTTTCATCTGGTCGAAACGGGCGAGGAGGGTTTTCCGTTCGCGTTCATGGCGACCTATTCCGCTAAACGGGGAAACGGCGCGGCGCACCTGCCGCTCAAACGCGCCTTGACGGAATTTAAGGGCGACCAAAAGTCCCTGCTCGGCCTGCTCGGCGCGGTGAGCCGCGCGGCGGATAAATCGGAACTTATCGCAAACCTGGCGGAGAGCGGCGAACTGTTCAGCCCACTGAAATTCGAGCCGAAGGACGCGTATGATTTCTTGCGGGAGGTGCCGCTGTACGAGGAATGCGGCATTGTCTGCCGTATCCCGGATTTTTGGAAGCGCAAGGCAAGATCCCGCCTTTCCCTGTCGTTAGGGTCGAAAGAGCCGTCGGCGTTGGGCTTGCGGTCGTTGGTCGCTTTTTCGCCGTCCGTGTATTTCGGCGACACGGAACTGACCCGCGCCGAACTGGAAGCCTTATTGTCCGAGGAGAACGGGCTGGCGTTCCTCAAAGGCAAGTGGGTGGAGGTCAGCCGCGAGCGCATAACGCAAATACTCGCCGCGTTGGACAGCGTGGAAAAGCGCGGCAGCATGAGTTTCGCCGATGCGCTGAAATTGCAGGCGGGCATATCCGACCTGCCGGAGGACATAGAGGGCGCGGAAATCAGCGTCACCAACGGCGAATGGCTTTCCGGCGTTATGCATAAGATGCGCTGCCCCGCCGAGATAACGCCCGTCGAACCGTCCGGCGGCTTCGGGGCGGCGTTGCGGCATTATCAGCAAACGGGTTTGAACTGGCTTAACTTCATGCGTACCATGGGCTTCGGCGCGCTCCTTGCCGACGATATGGGGCTGGGCAAAACCGTGCAGGTCCTCGCCCTTTTGGACAAACTGCGGGAGGATGAGCCCGAAACAAAGACGCTGCTCGCCGTCCCCGCCTCGCTCTTGGCCAACTGGCAAAAGGAGGCCGCGAAATTCGCCCCAAAACTGCGGGTCAGAGTCCTGCACGGCGCGAACGGCGGATACAGCCAGGCCGACGGCGACTTGTTCGTCACCACTTACGGCATGGTGGCGCGGCTGCCGCAGTTGGCCGCCGACAAATGGGGCCTGCTTATCCTCGACGAGGCGCAGGCCATCAAAAACCCCGCTATAAAACAGGCCAAGGCAATCAAGAAATTACAGGCCGGCGCACGCATCGCCATGACGGGCACGCCGATTGAAAACAGGCTGTCCGACCTGTGGTCGATATTCGACTTCCTCAACGCGGGGCTGCTCGGCAGCCCGAAGGAATTCGGGGCGTTCACGGGCAGGCTGAAAGAATCGCCCGACGGTTACGCCAAATTGCGCGGCACGGTGTCGCCGTTTATTTTGCGGCGGCTTAAAACGGACAAATCGGTCATATCGGATTTGCCCGAAAAGAACGAAATCAAGCGGTTTGCCGCGCTCGCGAAAAAACAGGTCGCGCTGTACAACGCGCTCGTAAAGGAATTGGAAGGGATGCTCTCCGCCCCCGGGAGCATGTCGGGCATTGAGCGCAAGGGCAAAATCCTCGCCGCGATCATGAAGTTCAAACAGATTTGCAACCACCCCGACCAATACAACGGGCAAGGCGGTTTTGACCCGAAGCACAGCGGCAAATTTGAAGCCGTCGCCGAAATTTGCGGGACTATCCGGGATAAGCGCGAGAGCGCGCTGGTATTCACGCAATTCAGGGAAATGTGCGAGCCGCTGTCGAGGTATTTGCAGGCGTTGTTCGAGCGGCCGGGGCTGGTCATCCACGGCGGGACGCCGCCCAAAAAACGCGGCGAAATTGTGGAAAGGTTCAACGGCGAATACGTGCCGTTTATGGTGCTGTCGCTTAAAGCGGGGGGCGTGGGGCTGAACCTCACCGCCGCGAACCACGTCGTACACTTCGACCGTTGGTGGAACCCTGCGGTTGAAAATCAGGCGACCGACAGGGCTTTCCGTATCGGGCAGTCAAAGGACGTGATGGTGCATAAATTCATCGCCGCCGGGACGATTGAGGAAAAGATAGACGGCATTATCGAAAGCAAGCAAAAGTTGGCGAGCGGCGTCATTGCCGCAACCGACGGGGAAAATTGGGTGACGGAAATGTCCGATAAGGAATTGATGGATTTATTCCGTTTAGAGGTGTAGCATGGGTTGGGGATACGGTTATTACAGCGCGCCATCCGCGGCGAAACTGCGGAAGCAGGCGGAAAAGCGGCTCGCCAAGATCGTTAAAAAGGATCCGGGCGTCCAACCTATCCGCATCGAGGGCAAAGCGATCGCCAAGACTTGGTGGGGCGCGGCATGGTGCGGGAACCTTGAACGCTATGCCGACTACTCCAATCGGATCGGGCGCGGGCGGAGTTATGTCAAAAACGGGCAGGTGCTTGACCTGCGCATATCGGAGGGCCTGATTGCCGCCGTGGTCAGCGGCCGCGATATTTATAACGTGGCCGTCAAGATAGACAGGCTGCCCGCGGCAAACCGGCAGGGCATAGCCGCCCTGTGCGCCCGGCGGATCGACAGCGTCGCCGCGTTGGCGGAGGGCAGGTTTCCGGAAGAATTCGGCGAGATTTTCATGAAACAGGGGGACGGGCTGTTCCCCGCGCCCAAAGAAATCCGCATGAGTTGCGATTGCCCCGACCGCGCGGGCATGTGCAAGCACATCGCCGCCGCGCTGTACGGCGCGGGGGCAAAACTCGACGCCGACCCGCTGCTCTTTTTCACCCTGCGCGGTATAGACCCGTCGGAGTTCATCAAAAAATCCGTGGATGAAAGGATGAAAAACCTGCTTGCCAACGCGGGCAGGAAAAGCGATAGGGTGATTGCGGACGACGTAGCGGCGAGGATATTTAAGGTGTGAACCGAGGGGACGGGCGGATGGAAGGCTAGGCCGCGGCCAGCGGCGGCGCAAAGGGAATCGGCGGCGGAACGCATAACGGGAAGGACTGCCGAGCGGAAAATTTATAAGTAAAATCAAGGAGCAGGTTATGGTAAAGCATATCGTATTGTTCAAGTTAAAAGACCAAAAGGACAGGCAAACGGCGGTCGGAGCCTTGCTTTCGATGAAAGGCAGGATCGAAGGCCTGCTCGATTTGGAGGTCGGCGCGGACTTTTTGGGGAGCGGGCGCAGTTATGATGTCGCCCTTACGACGACGCATACGGACAGGGCGGCTTTGGACGTATACCAAGCGCATCCCGTTCACCTGCCCGTAAAGGAAATCATGCGCGGGATTCGGGAAAACTCCGTTTCTTTGGATTACGAGGTGACCGTATGAAGTCGTACAAAAAGGAACTGACTTTTGACCTGCCGGCGCGGCGCGGCTATGTGAATATTACAGGCGACGTGCAAAAGGCGGTTAGCGAAAGCGGCGTGAAAGAGGGCCTTGCGCTTGTCAACGCCATGCATATAACGGCCAGCGTTTTCATTAACGACGACGAGGGCGGCCTGCACGGCGATTTTGAGGCGTGGCTTGAAAAACTCGCGCCCGAAAAGCCGCACGGCCAATACCGCCACAACGGCTATGAGGATAACGCCGACGCGCACATGAAACGCCAGATTATGGGCAGGGAAGTCGTCTGCGCCATAACGGGCGGCAAACTGGACTTCGGGACGTGGGAGCGGATATTTTACGGCGAATACGACGGCAAGCGTCCCAAGCGGGTGCTGATCAAGATTATCGGCGAGTAAATCGGGCGGGCGCGCCGCGGCAATCTCTACCGGACAGGGGAACGCCCGCGCGCCTTCCTCTCTTATTCCGAACGCGCTTGTTGTCATTTCGAGCGAAGTCGAGAAATCTCCCACCTCTTACAAATTCCCCTACGCCCCCAAAGCCCCTTTTTCGATAGGTCAACAATTGTGCATGGCGCATTGTGAATTAAAAAATGTTTTCGGCGGGTTTCGCAATCCCTTTTGCATTGCGAACCCCGCCGAAACTTTTTTAATCATTTGGTCACAAAAGTATTGACTGTCCGAAAATCCCATGATATAATGCAAAGGTAAGATAAAAAGTAAAAGATTAGGTAAATAAGTAATAAGTAATAGGTAATAGGTAATAGGTTCGGACAGAGGACATTGCGCCCCCTACGGGTCATTAGAGTTGCAGCGAAATGAATGCGCAGTCATTACGAGGAGCGCAAAGCGCGACGTGTGGCATTACGAGGAGCGCGA
>JAISFM010000129.1 GCA_031263605.1 Clostridiales bacterium
TTATGTCCTCCGCGTCGTAAATGCCGACCCCCGCGAAATCGGGCATGTCCGACATCAAATCCGCGACGAGTTCGCTCGCCTCCCGCGTCGTTTTCACTTCCAATTGAATGAATTTCATGTTTTATCGGTTATTTTTATTATCTTTTTTTTGGAAAAACTTTTTACAAAAAGTTTTTCCAAACTTTTTCAAAAATTTTCCGCATCTATAAGTTTTTGTTTAACCCGCCCGCATTGCGTTCTATTATCATTAGATTTCGTAACTCTATTGCGCCCTTTGTCATTTCGAGCGTAGTCGAGAAATCTCCCACAATTTGCGCTCAATCTGTCATTCGGAACAAAGGCACGCGTTCCTCTGTAACGACAAGAGGCTTTTACCCTCTGCAAGGCCAAATGTTGAAAGTTTTTGAAAGGGGCGCGGGGGAAACTTTTTACAAAAAGTTTCCCCCGCCCTACTATTCCCTTGACCGACACTATTTCCTATCCACTATTCCCTATTCCCTCTATAAATTAGTTTTGCCCTGATAATCCTTAATCTTCGGGTACTGGCCGTCGCCGCAGGTGTTGGCAAATTCCTTGACAAGTTCCTTTTGCTGCGGCGTTAAATTGCGCGGCGTTTCGACGACGATGTTAATGTGCAAATCGCCCCGATCCTTGCGGTTGAACAAGCCCGTGCGCTCGGACTTCAAAATTTTCAAGCCCTCGCGCTCGCGCTTGACCAGAGTATGGCTTTGCGTCCCCGGCTCGATTTTCAGTTCGATGAACGCCTGATCCTTCTTTAAAATCGGTACGCGGACCACCGCGCCCAGCGCGGCCTGTGAAAAGGTGATCGGCACGGTGACGAACAGATCGCTGCCGTCGCGCTCGAAAAACCGGTGCGGCATGACCTTGATCGCCAGCACGAGGTTGCCGTTCTCGCCGCCCTCGGGGTCGCGCTCGCCCTCGCGCAGGACGGTCATGACCTGCCCGTTGGCGATCCCCTCGGGGACGTCGATTTTCTTGACGACGCCGCGCCGCACATAGCCCTGCCCATTGCAATCGGGGCAGGGCTGTTTAATGATGCGCCCCTTGCCCCCGCAAGCGCGGCAAGCCCCCGTGCTGACCATGCGCCCCAAAGGCGTTTCGCGGGTCACGCGCACCGTGCCGGTGCCGCCGCACTGGGCGCATTGGGTATAGGCGGTGCCGCCCCTCGCCCCCGTGCCCCGGCAGGAATTGCAGGATTCGCTGCGGTCGAATTTAATTTCCTTGGTCGTCCCGAAAGCCGCTTCCTCGAACGTCAAGGTGATATTGCGGTAGATGTCCTCGCCCTTGCTCGGCCCCTTGCGCTGCTGCCCGCCGCCCGTGAAAATATTGAAGAAATCCGCGCCGCCGCTGAACAAGTCCTCGAAAATGGAACTGCCGCCGCCCCCGCCGCCGAAGCCCGAAAAGCCGCCCGGCTCGGCCGTGCCGAAGCGGTCGTAATTCGAGCGTTTAGTTTTGTCGCCCAAAATCTCGTACGCCTCGTTGATTTCCTTAAATTTCGCGGCGGCCTCGGGCGCTTTGTTAATATCGGGGTGATATTGCTTGGCCAATTTCCGGTACGCGGCTTTCAATTCCTCGTCGGACGCGGTTTTAGAGACTCCTAATGTGTCGTAGTAATTCTTTGCCATCTTTTCAATTCACAATGCTCAATTCACAATGCACAATCAGAGGACAGTGCCCAGTCCACAGTCCACAGTTAAAGGATAATGCACAATTCACAATTTAGGTTTAGGGAACATAATGGAATGGATAATGCCCAATCAACGCAAGCCCTTAATTGTGCATTGTGCATTGTGAATTGTGCATTCTTTTAATTGATTACCACGTCGTCCGCGCCGCCGCCTTGGCCGCCGCCCGCGCCGCCGTCCTGCCCGTCCTGCGGGCCGTGCATGTTCGCCGCGCCGTATTTTTTATACAGGTTCTCGACGACGGCCTGCATCGCGGACACCGCGTTGTTGATCTCGTCGATGTCGTTTGAATTGCGCACCTCGTTCAGTTTCTTGATTTGAACCTCGATGTCGGCCTTTTCCTGTTCGGGGATATTGCCGCCCTGCTCTTGAATCAAGCGTTCGGCCGTCAAGGCGAGGTGTTCGGCGTTGTTCTTGGCCTCCACCAATTCCTTTTTCTTGCGGTCCTCCTCGGCGAATTTTTCCGCGTCCTTGACCGCCTTGTTAATTTCGTCCTCGCTCAAATTCGCGCTGGACGTAATCGTCACGCGCTGTTCCTTGCCGGTGCCTAAATCCTTTGCCGACACGTTGACGATGCCGTTCGCGTCGATGTCGAACGTGACCTCGATTTGCGGCTCGCCGCGCCGCGCGGGCGAAATGCCCGACAAACTGAATTTGCCCAGCGTTTTGTTGTCGTAGGCGAACTCGCGCTCGCCTTGCAGCACGTGAATATCGACCGAGGTCTGGTTGTCGGCGGCCGTGCTGAACACCTGCGACTTCTTTGTGGGGATTGTCGTGTTGCGCATAATCAACTTCGTGCAGACCTGCCCGACGGTTTCGATGCCCAGCGACAGCGGGGTCACGTCGAGCAGCAGCACGTCTTTCACATCGCCGCCCAGCACGCCCGCTTGAATGGCCGCGCCGACCGCGACGCACTCGTCGGGGTTGATCCCCTTGAACGGCTCCTTGCCGGTCAGTTTGCGCACGGCTTCCACGAACGCGGGGATACGCGTCGAGCCGCCTACGAGAATGATTTTCTCGATATTGTTAAAGGACAGGCCCGCGTCGCGCACGGCGTTTTGCGTCAGCGCGACGGTTTGGTCGATGTAGTCGCGGACGAGGGACTCGAATTTGGGGCGCGTCAATTCGCATTCCAAATGCAGCGGGCCGCTCGGGCCGTTGGCGATGAAGGGCAGACTGACGGTGACCTTTTGAACGCCCGACAATTCGATTTTGGCCTTTTCGGCCTCGGCCTTCAAGCGTTGCACGGCGGTGCGGTCGTTCTTTAAATCGATGCCGTACTGCCCTTGAAATTCTTTGGCGAGGTAGTCGATGATTCTTTGGTCGAAGTCGTCGCCGCCCAAGCGGTTGTTGCCCGCCGTGGCCAGCACCTCGAACACGCCGTCGCCGATTTCCAGAATGCTGATGTCGAACGTGCCGCCGCCCAAATCGTAAATCAAAATCTTTTGGTTGGCGTTTTTGCCCTTGTCCAGCCCGTAGGCCAGCGCGGCGGCGGTGGGCTCGTTGATGATCCGCAAAACGTCCAAGCCGGCGATTTTCCCGGCGTCCTTTGTGGCCTGCCGCTGGCTGTCGGTGAAGTACGCCGGCACGGTGATGACGGCCTGCGTGACCTTGCCGCCCAAATAGGCCTCGGCGTCGGTCTTTAATTTGCCGAGGATCATCGCGGAGATTTCCTGCGGCGAATAGTCTTTGTCGTAGATTTTGTATTTTTTAGCCGAACCCATCTCGCGTTTGACCGAGATGACGGTGTGGTCGGGGTTGGCGACGGCCTGCCGTTTGGCGACCTGCCCGACGAGGCGTTCGCCGTCCTTGTTGAAGCCCACGACGGACGGCGTAGTGCGCGCCCCTTCCGCATTGGGGATAATGACCGGCTCGCCGCCTTCGAGGACGGCGACGCACGAGTTGGTCGTCCCTAAATCGATTCCGATAATTTTGCTCATAGTTGTTTTTATCTCCTTTAAATTTCTTTTTTATTTATTTGGTTTTTGTTTTTGTTTTTATTTTGGCGGGGGTTTTGGGTTTGGGTTTGGCGGGGGTTTTGGGCG
>JAISFM010000151.1 GCA_031263605.1 Clostridiales bacterium
GGATTGTTCGTGTTTTTTGCGGTAGGGGGAGTGTACGCTCCCGCGGTAGGGATATGTGAATACCGGTTCTTAAACCGCCTTTAAAATGCGCAAACCCACCTTCCTAAAAGGTTAAACGATGAACATATACGGTTATCAAAGGCCGCTCGGCAGAATCGACGACATACCCGAATTGCGGGACGCGTTTATCGCCGTTTTCGACGCCAAAAGCAAGAATGAAACGGCGCGGTTCGGGCTTTTGTACGGGCGGCATATTTTGACGGTTACGGGCTTCGAGCCGCGCGCCGAAATAACCAAAGCCTTCGGCGCGGTGCAAAGGTGGATCGACGGCGAAACAAATTACCACGAGGCGCGGACTATCGATATTTATCAATACGCCCGAACGGAAACCGACCCGGTCAAAAAAGCGTTTTATAAAACGGCGGCGCAGATTGCCTGCATACCGCACGTGAAAGCGCACGGGCTGTGGGCGGCGGATTTTGGGGTAACACTGATCAACAAAATGCGCCCGAACGACCTCGGCGCGGCGCGGGACGAGCGGGAAACGCAAATCGCCCTGTTCAAAGGCGTCATGTGAACAGGCTCCAAACCAAAGGGAGTGTACAAACCGAAGGGAGTGGACAAACCGCCCCGATAGGTCATTGCGAGGAGCGCGAAGCGCGACGCGGCAATCTCTACAAAACACTGAACGCGCCTTTTTACACTCCCAAAACCGAAAACGGCCGTTTCCGTGTCGGTCGAACAAGAATCAGAAGATGTTTTTGATATAAGGCGTATGCAACTCCCTTAACTCGTCGGTCTGCCGCAATAAATTATCCGCTTCCACTTGCGCCATAGGGTACTCGTTGATTATAATATTGGTTTTCAGCCGCCCCAAAATGGCGGTGTACTCCATGAGCAAGATATGATTGATCATCACGGACGCGGCGGGCTTGCGGGAAAGCCAAAAGCCCTCTAAATTTTCGACCTTTTGCAGAATGCTTTGCGTGTCGATGTGTTCGGTATCGACGTTCATTTCGGCTTTTATGGCCGCCGCTTCGGTTTCGATGCGCCCAAAAGTATTCTTTAAAACAAAAAATTCCGTAAATGCCGCGCCCAATACGGCCGCCAACAATACCATTGTGATAATCCACCGTTTCATTGTGTCCCGTTCCTTTTCCGCTCTTTTTCCTCGACAAGAAAGATTGTAATTTACAATTTACAATTTACAATTGACAAATTATTGACCTGTCGAAAAAGAGGCTTTGGGAGTGATTTGCGTTTCTTACTCAACTTTTTACCTATTACCTATTACCTATTACCTATTACTTATTATTATTACCTAATAGGCAATATCGGTTTTCACAAGCCTTATCCGCAATTTGTCAATTGTAAGTTGTCAATTGTAAATCGCAATTACCCGTCACCACGACGGGTTCGGCACGGCATATTGCCCCGTTTTGAATTTGCCGTATTTCGGTTGTATATACAGGCTGCCGTTGTTGTCGATCGTCACCATGGACAGTTTTTTATAGTTGTTTTCGCCGTTTTTGTGCAGCATTTTGACGGCTTCCGCCACGCAGATTCCGGTCAACTCCAAATTTTCTTTCAGAAATTTGCCGTCCACCAACAGCGCGACGGGCAAGGCGGCGGGCTCGCGCTTGATTTTCAAGTCCTCGCAGGTCGGCTGGTCGTCGGTCTCATAGGGGATCACGCACAACTTGCCGTTGGTCTCGAAAATAGCATACTTGACTTCCTCGAAATTGAAATATTCCGCCGTCCGCAACGCCTCGATCAGGTCGTTGATGTTCATGTTCAATTTTTTCAAATTGTCGTAATTAATTCCGTTGGGGTCAACGACGATAATCGGATTGCCGCTGATGACCCGCCGCATAAAGATGCTTTTGCGCGCCAGAAAGGACAGCAGGTAATGCAGGACGCCCAGCACGACGATCGGAATGATGCCGTGCGACAGCGGGATCACAACGTCGGCCATCGGGATACAGGCGACTTCGGAGATGATAATCGTGATGACCAACTCGAAAGGCTGCATTTCGCCGATTTGCCGTTTGCCCATGAGCCGCATGAACAGGAACACGAACAAAAAGATAATGACGGCGCGAATCAATACGTTAAACATACCCGTTTTAATTTGAGCAACCGCGGCTGAATTTATTCAAGTAGGCGCGTCGATTTGTCAACACGCCCATGCAAGGAGCGCGACGCGCGACGCGGCAATCTCTACAAAACACGAAACGCGCCTTTTTACATAGATCTTGCCACATTGGACGCTTATCGCTGTCCTCCGTGCCAAGCCAACCCGAGTTTATAATCAACGCGGCAGGGTTTACGCATTAAAATATTTTAGCGCAAAAAGCACATAAACACCATATACAAATAGCGAATAAGCGTGGCAATTCCCAAAAAGTCAACCCTTCATAAGATTTTATTTTGTTAAACTCCTATTTTGCACCTGCAATTTTTCTCGAAAAGACCAAAACAATCGATTTTTAGGATCATTTAAATTTTAATGCGTAAACCCGGCGGTTTGTTAAAATTTTATAAAAAACGGTTGACAAACGAGAAAGAGTATGGTATTATTATAAATAGAAAGTGTAAACTTTTCTTTTTCCAGAGAAAATGTAAACGTTTTCATTTTAGCGATACAGCATTAACGCAGTGAGACGCTGCGAAAACGGGTACCCGTTTTATTTTTTCAAGATTTTATCTTGAAAAAATAAAGAGTTTGATTGAAACGGGAATATCGGTTTCGGGCAGAGGATTTGGATGAGATCGAAAAACCCTACATACGAATATCTCAAAAAATCGGTATTCTACCAGGTATACCCCACGAGTTTCTATGACGGCAACGGGGACGGCGTGGGGGATTTGAGCGGCGTCGTTTCCAAATTGGCCTATATCAAGGATTTGGGGGCGGACGGTATTTGGCTGAACCCCTGCTTTTTATCCGAATTTCGCGACGGCGGCTATGATGTGGTTGATTATTACAAAATAGACCCCCGTTTCGGTACGGACGGGGATTTAGGCCGGCTGTTTGAAGAGGCCGACAAACTCGGGCTGAAAATTTTGCTGGACTTGGTCCCGGGGCATACGTCCGAAAAATGCGAGTGGTTCCTGCAATCGAAAAAAGCCGGGAAAAATCCCTATTCCGATTATTATATTTGGACGGACAATGTCTTTAACGACGGCGCGGGCTTACGGACGGTCAACGGCGTTTGCGAGCGCGACGGCAATTACGCGGTCAATTTTTTCGCCATGCAGCCCGCCCTCAATTTCGGTTTCGCCGAGGTCAGGCGGCCCTGGCAGAAACTCTGGACAGACCCGTCTTTCGAGGCGATCCACAGCGAAATCATACGGATCATGGAGCATTACCTATCGCGCGGCGCGGCGGGCTTCCGCGTGGATATGGCTTCGAGTTTGATTAAGTACGACGCGGACGGCGCAAAGAACGCCGAACTGTGGCAAATGCTGATCGGGCGCGTCAAGCAAAAATACCCGCGCGCGATTTTTGTGTCCGAATGGTCGCAGCCCGAAATGTCCGTGGGCCGGGCGGGTTTCGATATTGATTTTTTGATCCATGTTCGGGGCGAGGCGTACAACAGCCTGTTCCGCGCCGAAGCCGAACACGGCGCGTGGGGGGCCGCCGGCGCGCCGAGTTATTTCCGCGCGGGCAGCCCCGCGGGTCTCGGCACGTTTTTCGATGGTTTTTTTCACGAAGCGGCGGGATTGAACGACAACGGATTCATCGGTATCCCGACGGGCAATCACGATATTGAGCGTTTGAGCGCGGGCCGGACGGCGGACGAGATGAAAACGGCGTTCGCGTTTCTGCTGACGCTGCCTTCGGTGCCCTTTATCTATTACGGCGACGAGATCGGAATGCGGCATTTGCCCGTTCCCAACAAGGACGGCGGCTACAGCCGCACAGGCTCGCGCACGCCCATGCAGTGGACGGACGGGAAGCGCGCCGGATTTTCAACCGCGAAGCCGAAAGAATTCTATTTGCCGGTGGAAAATGATCCCCTTGTCAACGTGCGGGCGCAGGAGAACGACGGCGGCAGTTTGTTGTCCTGCGTAAAAAAACTGATTCAAATTCGAAAGGGCGAGCCCGCGCTGTGGGCGGACGCCGAAATCAAAATCCTCACAAAGTATATGGAAACGCCCTTTCTGTACGAGCGGACGGACGGAAAAGGGAAACTTGTAATCGCCCTTAACGCCAAAGGGGGCAAAGCGCGGCGCGCGTTTCCCTGCAAGGGGACAGTTTTGGCAAAAAACAACTGCCGCGTGGAAGCGGGCGAACTTTGTTTCGACGGCTGCGGCTTTCTCATTTTTAAGGCCGGCGAGAAGCAATAAGCGGCAAAAAGAACGGTAAAAAAGCGGTGAACGGAAATGAACGTTGAACGGAAAATGAAAAGGAATAAAAATAACGCAATAAAGAGCGGCAACACCGCGATTTTGACGTTCTTTCTTGTCGTTTTCTTGCTCTACGCGTTTACGCTGGTTTTTCCTTTCGTCTGGATTTTCTATAATTCGTTTAAGAATAAATTGGATTTTTGGGACAATCCGATGGGCCTGCCAGCGCGTTGGTCGCCGGGAAATTACATAAACGTCTTTAAGGTGTTGAGCGCGGACAATTTCAACCTGTCCAACATGTTTTTTAACAGTTTTACGCTGTTGGTCGGGCAAGTGGCCGCCGCGCTGTTCGTTTGCGTCTGCGCGGCCTACGTCGTGTCGAAATACAAATTCCCCGGCCGGACGGCGGTCTATTTTATCGCTATTTTGATCATGTTTATCCCGACGACAGGCTCTTTGGTCGTCTACTATACGCTGATGCAGGACTTGCGTTTTTACGACAATTACCTCGGCATGATCGTCTCGCACGCGAGCGGGTTCGGGTTCGGTTTTTTGATCCTGTACGGCTTTTTCAAATCCATTTCGTGGAGTTACGCCGAGGCGGCGTTTATCGACGGCGCGGGCAGTTTCACGGTCTTTTTCCGCATCATGCTGCCGATGGCAAAGTCCGTGCTGGTCGCGCTGGCCGTGCTGAACTCGATCGGCGTTTGGAACGACTACATGGGGCAAATGCTGTTTTACCCGTCGCATCCGACGGTCGCGGTGGGATTGCAAAACCTCTCGCAGTCCATCGTCAAATACGAAAGCGAATACCCGCTGTTCTTTTGCGCGATTCTGATCTGCACGATTCCCGTTATCGCCCTGTACGCGTCGTGCCAGAAAATTATCGTCAAGAACACGATGGCGGGCGGGCTGAAAGGATAACCTTGAAATCAAAAAATATTGAATGGCAAAGGAGGTCATGAAATATGAAACTGAAACTCAAAGGCTTTTTGTTGGCGCTCTGCGTGGCGGCTGCGGCGGTTTTCGCCGGCTGCACGCAGGAGAGCGACCCCAACGCCCTGACGATCAAGTACTTCGTCGGCGGGTACGGGTCGGCGTGGATCGAAAACGCGAAAACCGCGTTCGAGGCGGCGCATTCCGACACGACGGTCACCCTGCAAAAAGACCCGAATTTGCAGACGACCGCGTCGAGTCTGCTCAATTCAAAGAACCCGCCCGACATTATCATGACGCTGGGCTTTAATTGGCAGGACGGCGTCCGGTCGGGCAAAATCGAGAGTTTGGACGACGTCTATAACGCCGAAATGGAGAAAATCGACGGCGGCAAAGTCCAACTGAAAGATTTTATTTCCGAGGATTACAGATCGTACCCGTGGACGAAATCGTCGCCTTTGGCGGCGGCCGAACACGCTTGGGTTATTCCGTGGACGGCCACGTCCACAAGTTTGGCCTACAATGAGGATTTACTGAAAAAGACCGTGAAAGCCGGCGAGGGCTTTTGGGCGGCTCCGCCGACGACCGAAGCGGAATTGAAACAGTTGGCCGCCGACGTCAACGCGACGAGCGCGGCGGGCGGGTACGGCGCGGGCGTCAAGGTTGCGCCTTTCATCTGGCCGGGCAGGGCGGTCAACTGGCTGACTTTCATTCAAATCAACTGGTGGGCGCAGTACCAAGGCTTAACGGGAAACTTCTCCGGCACGGAGGGCAACTGGTACGATTTTTGGGATTTTGCCGACGCGAACGTGTACAAGCAGACCGGTTTGAAGGAATCGTACCGATTGTTGCAGGATTTGTTCGTGGACACGGCGGCGAAGGACTATAAAAATATTCCCGACAACATGGGCTCGAAAGACACGGTGGAGGCCGAGCAGGATTTCATTCGGGGCAGGGCGGTCATGATGCCTGTCGGCACGTGGATCGAGAACGAGATGAAGGACTTTTTCGCGGCGGATTGGGCGTATCCCGACATTAAAAGCCATCTCCGCATGATGACGTTGCCCGCGATCGAGGGCGCGCGCGCCACGAACCTGAACAACGCGCAGACGGGCGACGTCATGCTGATCCCTTCGGGCGCGAAAAACAAGGATATGGCCAAGGAGTTTCTGAAATTCCTGCATTCCGAGCGGCAACTGGTGAATTTCACCAAGAGCAACGGCGTGATGCGGCCGTTCGAGTACAACCCGCTGACGGCCGACCCGTCCTATGATTGGAGCGTTTTCCAGCGCGACGCGATCGCCCTCTATACCGAGAACACGAATTTCTTCCAATTTTCCAACGAGAAAAGCCCGTTCTTTGTCTTTAAGAATTTGGATCCGTTCCAGCCGACGATGAGCACGATCTTCAACGACCTGTTGACGGGGACGGCGGCGGATACCGCGAACAACGCCTTTACGTATGTGAGCGGGAAATGGACGAATTGGAGCAACGAATTAGGGCTATAAAAATCTGTAAAAAGCGATAAGAATTATGGAACAAACCCTTAAAAAAGTACGGTTTTATCAGAAACGGAAATTTAAAGACTATATCTTTATCGCCGTCATGCTGATTTGGCCGATCGCGCACTTCGCCCTGTTTTGGGTGTTTGTCAACGGCCGGACGATCCTGCTGACGTTTCAGCGGCTGGACCGTTACGGCACGGTGACGGGCACGCCCGACGCGTACTATTTTATCGGCCTGCAAAATTACGTTTCGGTCTTTAAGAGTTTCTTTTATCCCGTGAGCGCGGGCGGCGACCGGATTTTGCAGATCGCTTTCCGCAACTCGCTGTCGATTCTGCCGCTCAACGTGATCGTGATTTTGCCGATCGCCTACTTATGCGCGTTCGTGCTGTTCAAGGGCGTAAAACTCTCGGGGTTTTTCCGCGTCGTGTTCTATATCCCGTCGATTATCTCGCTGGTCGTGCTGATCCTGCTATACCGATACATGTTCAGCCCCGA
>JAISFM010000009.1 GCA_031263605.1 Clostridiales bacterium
CGCGTATACCGCAAACACGAATGAAAGCGTTCCTGCGTTGAAGTTTGCGTTTACGGCGGGCGCGGGAACCTTCGGCTTAGGCGGCGTGACGGGCTTGGAGTACGGCGAACACGATTTAACCGTTGAAACCGATGCCGCAATTTACGAGGCCAAAGCGTTCATGGTAACCATGGTTATACGCAACAAGACGGATTATGCAACTATGGCGGGGTTGACTACTACGACTAATACGAGCGGCACACATCCCGCCGGAACAGGCCAATCGCTGTACGCCGCGCCGGTAACGAATTTTACCACGTCCGTTGCCTATAACGCGGACAGCCGTACTAATGTTTGGGGCGGATATTTCGTATTGGGCGCGGATATAGATTTTGACGACGCTTCCGCCGACGGCAGAATGTATTTCGGGGATTGGTGCGGAGCGTGGCGGTATAGCGGAGGAGGTACGCCGAATACAAACAATGGTTTCCGCGGCGTTTTCGATGGGCGGGGCAAAACGATATATAACTTTACGGCATGGGACGGCGCGGTATTCGGAACGTTGGGCAACGGCGGCGTGATAAGAAATGTCAGTTTTGTAAACGCCGCTATGCAAGATATTAGGCCAAGCGGAATCCGCAGCGGGCATACCGCGTTTTTGGTGCAACATTGCGCGGGAAGGATCGAGAATGTAACCGTTATAGGCAAGGTAGACACGACCTATGACGGAACGTTCGGCGGCAATCCGTGGCCGACAAACGGCACATATTCGTTAAGCATGGGTATGATGTGGGCGGGTATGCTCACGGATGCTCTGTTCGCCGCCGGGAGGATCGAGAACTGTGTCGTAATATTGCAGAATGGGTCGGTTATAAACAAGGCTATTCCGGAAAAGGGAACGACGGTAACCGCTTCAAGCGGTCAGGTAGGCCCGATTTTATCGCAGGGCACGAGAGTTTTCGCTACGCGCGGCGAAAACGACTATGCCGGGCCGCAAGGCGTGATAAGGAACTCTTTTGCTTTCGGCATAAACCCCTATGACGAAACGCCGGACGGAACGAATGTCGGATACTATTCTACGACGGAGGCGATAACCTTGGCGAATCCCGATTTTGCAACATTCGACGGCGGCTATTGGGATTTGAGCGGCCTGCTGCCTGTGCCAAAGGGGTTGATTTCGTGGATGGCGGACAACTATCCCGGACTTATGCCGACATAAAAAAAATGCGCGGGCGGTTCGAGGCGCGCCATATAGAGATCGATATCCGATGAGGCAAAAACGATCCGCGGGCAACTCCCCGCCGACAAATAAGAAATGGATAGGAAAAAGATTTTGAATCGAACCGCGCTGGTCGCGCTGATCGGCGCGGCGGCGGCGGCGTTGACGCTGATTATCTGGGCGTTCGCCGCGCGGTCGGGCGGCGACAAGCCGGCCGAAGTCGGCGAAACGGCCGAATTGGCGGTGGGGCAGGACGCGGCGTTTTCGGTCGGGAACGCCGTCCTGTCCGACTACGGCGCGAGGACGGCGGTGTCGAAGGTGACGGTCACGGCGACGGGCTATACCGGCGAATGGACGCTGTCCGTCACGGACGCGGCGTTCAAGCGGGACGGGATATTAGCGTCAACGCCCGCGTATACGGCGGACGACCTGTATATTTTGGTCTCGGACGACGCGGGTATGGGCGGCGCGTGGAGCGTAGGGCTGGCCGAGGGCGCGGCATTGGCGGGGCCGCTGACGGGCGCGCGGGACTTGTACATACAGGTCGGCGTGGGCGCGGCGGAAACGGACGGCTTGGGCGCGTTGCGGGGGCTGTCGGTGGTGTTTAAACTGTCGGCCGAGGGAGTAGAGTAAACAGGAAGCAGTAAGGACGAAGTGAGGACTATGTAAGATGTAGGATGGAAGATGGAAGATGGATTGTCGCGCGTTGCTCGCGCGGGAGTATGTCATTCCGAACGTAGTGAAGAATCGCAACCGCTGATGACGATCCCCCGCGCGAGAAACGCGCGACCGACCCTCTTCCATCTTACATCTTACATAACCTATTCCCTAAACCCAACAGAGATTCTAACCCGCGGCGATCCCCGCGGGAGACATACGGGCGAAAAAAATAAAAAGGAAGGACATTGACATGAAAAAGAAAAACAAACTGGTCTTGGCAATAGCGGCCTTTACGGCTTGCTTTCTGGGAATCGGCGCAATCGCCTATGCGGTGTGGGTCAAGGGCGGCAAGAGCGCGGAAAACACCGTTACAATCGGCAGCCCGATCACGGTGTCGTTGAGCAGCGTGCCCGACGGCGGCACGACCCTCGACCCCCAAGGGACGGTGACCTTTACGGTCAAAGCGCAATCGTCCGACGTTTCGCAGTACGCGTTCGTACAGATCACGTCGGCGAGCATCAACGGCGGCGCGGCCATCAGAAACGCCGCCGATACCGATAACCTCACGATTGACGATATTTGGCAATATCAGGTCGGGGAAAGCGGCTTTACGTCTTTCACGCAGGGGACGATGGCTGCGGAAATCGGCGAATGCACGGCGAACGACATCGAGATTGAGATCGAGTTAACGGTCAAGTTGGACATAGCGAATGACGCCGACGCGGGCTACGCGGGCACGACGCTGGTCTTTACGGTGGAGTTGGTCGAAACGCAGAGTCAATAACGCGGAAACCGATTCGGGAGCGCGTAGTCCCCGTGGATCGGCGGGGGACGCGTCCCCCTCGAAATTTCGCAACCTCAAAGCGGTTGCGAAATTTCGAGGGCAAATCGGCGACTACCCCGCCGCCTATGGCGGCACCCCTCGGACGGATTGACAATTGACAATTGATAAATTGCGGATAAAGTGGTTCGCGCGAAAAGCAGTCGCGCGGCGGGTTGCATAAGAACAATGCCGAAAGTTTTTGAAAGGGGCGCGGGGAAAACTTTTTACAAAAAGTTTTCC
>JAISFM010000052.1 GCA_031263605.1 Clostridiales bacterium
GGGAAGTCAAAACTGCGTTCGATATGGATTTTTTAACGAACTATCACGTCCAAAACGGGTTTAGCCGTTTACTGAGTTTATTGGACGAAATGGGTTTCCGGTTCGGGACATATATTTGGGATCCGACCTACAAAGGGCTTGACGATTATATTTGGGCCGGCAAATGTCTTAACAAACAAAAATCTTCGGTTTCAAACTCAACATTCTAAAAAAAGAGGGGCGGTCGAAAGGCATAATGCTTTTCGACCGCCTTTTTTTTCATTTTACGCCAATCAAGCGATTCCCGGCGCATGATCACTGGTTTCTGCTAAAAATCCGGCTATGTCGGTTTTGTTTTTGCGGATCGCTTTTTTGTCGTAGCCGCAAGACGATCTGTGGGGCGTTGGGGGACGGCTGGCGGGGCAAAGCGGGGCATTGTCCGTGGGCGGCGGGGAAGGGGGCAAAGATCCCGTCCGTAAAATATTTTCGGCTTAAATGGGGAAATTACAGTATACAGTGTTAAATAATTTGCTGAAACCATAAATGTGTGGTATAATTGATAAAAAATGTCGCGCATGCCATGTTTCCAAACCCCGTGTGGTTTTCAAACGGGCCGTAGCGAGCCTTGATAATCGAATGGAAACGCGTCCGTAGCCCGGTCGCGCCCTCGCGTCCTTTCGGTTCAAAAATCACTCGCTGAAGATCCCGCGACAAGTCTGATAGGAAACGCGCGCGAAAAAGGCATTGCCTTTTTCGTTTTTTCTGATATTTATCGGAAAAAACGGCATTCATTGCGCGTGGCTATAGAGTTGGCGAATAGCCAATAAAAAAAAGGAGAACCTGACCGTGAAGAAACTCAGATTGGTTTTGGTGATCGCGCTGTGCGTGTGCATAGTGGCCGCGCTTGCGGCGTGCGCGGGAAAAGGTTAAAACCTTAAGCGGGATCGAAATCGGCGATCCGCCGTCTAAAACCGTGTATACGGCGGGGGAGATCTTTGACCCCGCGGGCATGACGGTGACGGCCCGGTACTCGGACGGTTCGTCCGAAGCCGTGGCCGGCTATACTTATAAGACCGACGCGCTTGTCGCGGGCGACACGAAAATCACCGTGACGTATACAAAGGACGGCGTGACCAAGACGGCGGACGTCGCGATCACGGTTACTGACGGCATCGCCTCCCCTATCGACGCGCAGACGCCGAATATCACGGCTCAGCCGCAAGGCGCGACGGTAACCGTCGGCGAAACGTTCAGCGTTTCCGTGACGGCAAGCGCGGCGGACGGCGGCGCGCTTACATATCAATGGTACTCTAATGCGACGGCTTCCAATGCGGGCGGCGCGGCCGTGGCGGAGGCTGCGGAGGCGGCTTTCGTTGTGCCGACTGACGAGGCGGGGACATATTATTTCTATTGCGCGGTCACAAACTCTATCGAGGATAACGGCGACGGCGGAGCCAAGACGGCGGCGGTTGACAGCGAGGTTGCGGCGGTTACGGTCAACGCGCCCGTTCCGAGGACGCTGACGGGCATAACCGTGACGAGCGCGCCGAATAAAACGGATTACACAGCGGGCGAAACGCTGAATACGCTGGGATTGGTCGTTACGGCGGCATATTTGAACGGCGACCATGCGGCCGTCGTCGGCTGGAGCGCGGATAAGGACGCGCCGCTGACGGTCGCCGACACGTCGGTGACCGTTACATATACGGAGGGCGTCGTTAGTTTCACGGCGGCGTTTGGCATAACGGTAACGGAAAGGGCGCTTGACCGGATAGAGGTGACCTCCCAGCCCACGAAAAGAAACTATGTAGAGGGGCAGGCCTTTGACGCGTCGGGCATGGTTGTGACGGCCTTTTACGACGGCGGCGGCTCGAAGCCCGTCGCCGATTACGCGCTTAGCGTGAACGTCGCGTTGACGGTGGATATAACCGAGATAACGGTCGGCTACACGGAGGACAATTGGAGTACATATAAAACCGCGACGATTACGGGGATAACCGTAGCGGCAAGGGTTTTGACGGGCTTGAATATCCAAGCGCAGCCCGGCAAGACGGAGTACAAGGAAGGGGAAATCTTTGACAGGACGGGGATGCAGGTCACGGCGGTTTACAACGACGGCGCGTATGCCCGCGCCGTTTCCTATCCGAATTATACTATCGGCAATGCCGCCGCGCTGACGGCCGGCGTGACCGAAATAACGGTGTCCTATACGGAGGGCGGCGTGACCAAGACCGCCGCAGTCGGGATAAGCGTGACCGCCCGCGTCTTGACCGGCATCGCCGTGACGCGGCAGCCCGATAAAACCGCGTATCTTGAGGACGAGTATTTCAATATTCTGGGCTTGGAGATAACTGCTCAGTATGACGACGGAAGTTCCGCCGTTGTCTTCGGCTGGACGTACGCCACGGAGGACGCGCTGACCCCCGCCGATACGCAGATCACGGTGACCTATCTGCAAAAAGGCGTGTCGAAAACTGCGGCGGTCACTGTTTCCGTCGCCGCGAAGCCGATCCTGCCGTCCGGCGCGCGGGAGGTGGTCGATTATATCGACGCGCTGCCCGCCGTCGGCAGCCTTACGTACAATAACGCCGCCGCAGTCATATACGCGTCATCGCTTTACGATGGCTTGGCGGAAGGGGAAAAGGCGCAGGTATACAATTACGCCGCGCTTATTGCCGCTCAAGAGAGAGTCGAATACCTTATCGCGAATAGGGAGTACAGGATATATTACAGCGGCGACAGTTATTACAGTTACCCCGACGATCGGCGTTTCGGCGGCGTGGGCAGGAACGGCAACCCGACGATTTGGAAAGTCGCCGACGGCCCGATCGCGCTGAATCCGGCGGTTTCGGCGGAAGCGGACGAGGCGGGCTATGTGTTCCTCGGCTGGATAGTTTGGGGCAGGACCGAGATTACCACGCATTTGGATGGTTTGAGCGGCGATTTGAATCTGTACGCCGTATACATGAGGCCGCCCGTGATCGGTTATATAGGGTACGACACGGAAACATTTGGGGAAATCGACGACCTCGATATCGGGGGCAATCCGCTTGCGTGGAGCCCGGCGGACGGCAGGATCGATCTAAGCCCGGCGGCCTCGGCGGCGGCCGCCGCTGACGGCAAGGTTTTCCTCGGTTGGTACGATATGGATTCGGGCGAACCCGTGACGCATATAGAGAACCGGATCGACGACATGACCTTGGCTGCGCTGTTCGGGCGCGACAACTTCAATGTTTCCTATGAGGCGAATATGCCCGCGTTCGACGACCTTGTCCACGGCAATCCGTCCGTGTGGAGCCTTTCGGACGGCGCGGTTCCCTTGGAGGATCCGGCCTCGGCAAAGGCGGCGGCGGCGGGCTATGTTTTCGTCCGTTGGGAGTTTGGCGGCAAACCGGCGGCGAATTTGGAAGGGCTGTATTCCGACGCGGCGCTTGTCGCGGTGTTCGCGCAAGACAGGTTTAATATAATCTATGGATTGGATACGTCGGAGTCAAGCGAATTCGGAGATTTCGATAACGGCGGCAATCCTGCGGTATGGACGAAATCGACGGACGGCAAGGTCGCGCTTAACCCCGCGTCCTCGGAGGAAGCGGATGCGCTCGGCTATGTGTTCGATCGCTGGATCGACGCGGATTCGGGCAACAGGGTAACATACCTGCAAAATCTGGACAGCGACGCCACGCTTTTGGCCGTGTTCCGTCTGGACGGGTTCAGAGTGTATTATTACAGCGAATATGGGAACTTTGACGACTTCACGCATGACAATCCGATTACATTGAAAAAAGGGACAAGCGTGGAATTGTCCGGCGCGGTTTCCCAATACGCGACGGAAACGGGCTATGTGTTCGCGCATTGGCAATATGGCGGCAAAGCGATAACGCGTTTGGAAAATCTGACTCAAAACATTACGCTTTACGCCGTGTTCGAGCGGACCAAAACCGTAGAAGTCCGATTTGTCGATAAGGACGGCGACGGGAATACGCTGTATACGGTCACGGTCGAACGCGCGTCTTATTCGTATGATTTCGACCAACAAAACGTACGCGCGGCGATACTCGCGGGCGGCGGCGCGAGCGGCAAATATCCGGCGGCGTTCTACGATGAAAACGATAATCATGTAAGTGCCGTCCCTCTTATGTATGCGGATAAAGCCGTCATAACCGTTCGGGTAGGGCTTGCGGACGCGGTCGAAATCACCTTGAGCGAGCCGTACGGGTGGCAGTTGGGCTATTCGTATGGTTACGACGAAAATGGTTATGTCGGCTTAATAACGCAAGGAACCTCGCATTTGCTGCCGCAAGGGGCGAATATAATCTATATAAACATCAGATCCGCCGTGCTGACGGGAATCACGGTGAATTCGCTGCCTTACTCGAGCGCCGACATTAGCCTTTCCGTGGATACGGAGATCGTCTTTACGACTACAGCGGCAATGACGCTTGTATTCAATTCGCCGTGGACGGGTTCCATGTATATCAATATGGGCGCTGGCGGAGCGTTGGAATCCGGGTATATAGATAATATTCGAAACTATTTTGAGGGCGACGAAAAATTTACGGTCGCCTATGCCGTGGACGAAACGCCGATCGGCCTTGAGGATCTTAGGGCATATGCTTTTGCCTATGCCGACGGCATGCGGACAATCGAGGTCACGCGGACGGCGAAGGCGGTCATGGCGTTGACATTTGCGCGGGACTATGACGGCGCGTTCGTGATCCGTAAATACGACGGCTGGGACGGCAGGCTCACGTCAAGCGATCTATCCGATATACGGCAGAGTATCGAAGGCAACGGGGTCTATTCGGTAACCTATACGGTCGGCGGCGCGTCTATGGATTGCGACGGCCTTGGGGAATACGGGTTCGGCTTCGCGGAGGGCGTGTTTGTGATCGAGGTCACGCGCGCGAACAATTTCTATACGTTGCGGCTTTACCTGTTCAACGGCAGTTTTTCCTCATCATCCAACATTGAAATCATAAAAGGAAGAACCGTCGCCAGCGAGGCGGTTTTTAACGACTTGTTTAAATCCGCCGTCGGCAATCTCGTCCTTTACACCGACGCGGCGTGCACCGCGCTTTGGGACGGCGGTTTGGATACCGTGCCTGACGGCGATCTGACGCTGTACGCCGCAAGGCGCGAGGCCTTTGCGATCGCGCTCGATCCCGACGGCGGCGACGCGCCGGATTCGTTTGCCGTACCCGCCGATAACGGCGTCTACTTCGATCTGTACGCGAGCCTGCCCGAGGCGACGCGGGAGGGATACGCGTTCGCGGGCTGGGAATTCACCGAAGCGGGCGGCGGCAAGAAGGTATTGGGCAACGACGCGGTTACCGACTATATTATCGCGAACATGAACAAAACCTTTGTCTTGAAAGCCCTGTGGATTGATCTTGAGGACGCGGCGGAGTCGCCGCTTTTGGGCAAGTGGATTTACATCGGCGGTTGGTATTTGCGCGTTCTTGAATTCAACGCGGACGGCTCCGGCACGTGGACGGTAATAAATGAGGGCGAGGAAAATATCCGCGTTTATGCGTTCGGCTATACTGAACTCGATAACGGCGATTATGTCGCGAGGGTACGGGGCGCCGATTACTATATTGGGATAGACGGGAGCGGACGGCTTCATTTCGATTGGAGCGATTATTCCCCGTACGCCGGCGAAACGATCGTGATTTTTGAAACGGATGCGGACAGCGAGGGCGATATACGGTTCTTTGTAAAGCCCGGCGATTGGAATGGCCTGTTGAGCGAAGACGAACTATTGACTATACAAAGCCGTTACGGCGCGTATTACATGTACGGCGAGGGTCTTTACGGCATCGGCGGGGAGACCTATGATTTTGACGCGCTCGGCGGTATCGTCTTCCCGTCGGGTCAAACGACGCGTGTGACCGTCACAAGGCCGTACGTCGCCATGCTGCTTGAATTTAGGGGAAATTATAACTACCGCGATATGTATCCGTATGAGGGCGGAAAACTGGTTTCCTACCGGATTGACGATTTGCGGCGGATATTCGAACAGGACGGCCTCTATTCGGTCACGTATACCGTGGGCGGCGCGACTATGACGCTCGCGGAGATTGCGGATCACGATTTCGGGTATTCGCTCGGCCGCATACATATCTACGTGAACCAAATCGCGAATCCGAACATGCGGCTGCGCTTCATCGAAGATAATAACGTGTACGTCGTTCATAAGATTGACGGCTGGGACGGCTATCTCACAGGGGACGATCTGCGCGTTTTGCGCGACGCGTTTGAATGGGATCAAAACTACGACGTGACCTATACGGTGGAAGGCGCGGACATGATGCTGGACGATCTTGCGGCGTACCGATTCGATTACGCCGTCGGCACTGAATTGAGCATATCCGTCGTAAAAGTCGCGGCGGTCACTATGCGGCTGGAGTTCTATTCGGACTACTATTACCCCTTGACTATTATCAAAAAGGACGGCTGGGACGGACGGCTTTCCGAGGATGATTTGAACAATATAGTCAGCCTTTACGACAGGGACAGTTCCTATTCGGTGACGTATGACGTCGGCGGCGAGGATATGACTCTCGCGCAACTCGCCGCCCACAGGTTCGAATTCTCGGCGTGGGATACGGTCGTCATCGAGGCGTCGCGAGTGAACGCCGTTTGGCGCGAGGTAAGGATTTACTTCGCGAACGGCGGCGGCAGTAATTACTATGCTTGGATGATCGCGGACGGGAAACCCATAGGCGAAACACGTTACGACTACTCCGATTTGCCGCTCGGCGTCGTTGTAAACGAACTTGTCCTCTATGCCGACGCAGCGCGTACCGTCCTTTGGAACGGCGATTCGGAAACCGTCGTTACCGGCAATTTGACGCTGTACGCCGCAAGACGCGCCGCATTCACGATTACGTTCGACGCCGGGGACGGCGAGCCTGTCGCGCCTATCGACGTCCCTGCCGATAACGGGAGTTCTTCCTACGGTTTGACGTTGCCCTCTACGGCGCGCGACGGGTATTACTTTGCCGGCTGGTCGGTTGCGCCGGGCGGGAGCGTCGTCGGCTACGGCTATACGGAGTACTTCCTGCAAAACCGCAACAAGCCGGTCGCCCTGTACGCGGTGTGGGTCAATCTAACGGATGCGGAGGATTCGCCGCTTTTGGGCGTGTGGGGTTCCGTTCTGTATGGCGGCGACATCATATTGCTGCTCGAATTCAAGACGGACGGCTCCGGCTCGCTGACGCGGATAGAGAACTTTGAATATGTTTACGTAGAGAATTTCGCCTTTGCCCAAAGCGGCGGCATTGTGACGACCCATCGCGATGGTCATTCGTATACGCAGTATCTTTCGGAACTGTTCCCAAAAAGCGACATGCTTTATTGGTTCGGGTATGAATACGCGCGCTCGTCCGAGACGGTGCGGGTCACCGTGTACGGCGGCTTCTATGACAGGAGCGCCAATGCGGCCAAGTTGACGATGGTCCTCGAACTGCCCGGCAATATGCGCCTGTCCGACGTGGGCGGAATCGTTTGGTATGTCGGCAAAACGCAGGCGAGTGGGAACGAAACGTTCGCGGAGTTTGCGGGGGACGGAACCGCCGCGCTGTGGAAATTCCGGACGAGCAGTTTAAAGGACAGGACTTTGCGGTTCATCGATCTCGATCCCGACGGCGGCGAACTGCCCGAGGGCTTCCCATCCTATATCCCCACGATAGGTGTTTGGCACGGCGACGGCAGTTATGGGGACGTCAGCAGCGGTTATATGCCCGCGCTGTCCGACTATAGGCCGGTCAAGGACGGCTGGTATTTTATTGGCTGGCAAACCCCGGACGGCGACTTTATCAATAATTTGTCTTCGCTTTGGCATACCAAATATCAGGGCGTTGACGGGCTTGCCGCCGTTTGGATCGACGGCGCGGCGGTCGATTACGCAGGGCTTGATATCGTCGGGACGTGGAGCGGGATCGACTATGACGCATACTACTTCGGCGATTACGGCATGGGGAAAACCGTTCTGGCCTTGAACGCCGACGGCTCGTATTCGTATTCATTGTTCTTCAACGGCGCGGCCCGCGCGGAATCATCCGGCGCGTACCGCTTGGCGGGCGGGCGGATCGTCTTCCTTACGGGCAATGTGGCGTTCCTGTCTTCCTCCGTAGCCCAAAACGTGGATTTGAGGTTCGTCGAATGGAATATCCTTGTTTCCGACGGGGATATGCTGGTCAAAGGCGCGGTCAAACCCGCCAATTATTCCGGCGATGAGGTCTTAGGCGACTATCGCCTCTATTATAAGGAAGGGGATCCGGACGGTGGCTATACGGAGTATGCGGTAACGCTGACTTTATATGCCGACGGTACATTTGCGGCCGTCCAGATTGTGCGTTACGGCTACGGCGACGGGGACAACGGCTCGCAAACCAATGGGATTGCCGGATACTTCCGCGTGATCGACGGGCAGCCCGTGTTTCTGGGCGGCGGCGTTGGAATGGAGGATCTGCTCGGATTCGCCGTAAAGGACGACGGCGCGGATTATTCCGCCCTGCCGATACTCGGAACATGGATCGCGGCGGATACGGTCACCCAAATGGTGATGCCGTTCCTGTCCGTCGGCGCGGACGGGATCGTTACCGTTTCCGACCCGGACGGGTATTCTTACGGCTATCCTTACAGGGAAACCGCGCCGGGCGAGTATGTCGCGATCAACGCGATGGATGGCATAATATTCAATGTAGCCCAAACCGCGGACGGCCGCCTTGTGCTGGAAACGGAGGTCACCGGCATGGGCGTCATAACCCTCACTTACGTTAAAGTTTCTTGACTTGCGTTAAATCTTCTTGACCCGGGAACGATGCGTGTACGCGCATCGTTTTCAAGGTTCGAGGCGTTTACGGCAAAGGAATCAAGGAAAGCCCCTTTCTGTGCCAAACCGCTTTAGGCGTAGTGGATGCGCGTACGCGCGCTGATGAAAGCCGCCGTGTTTTTCGGGAACGGAAGAAAATTGCAGGGCGTCCATTCGGTGCGATAAAACCTATATGAGGCTACGGGCGGTTTCTATTTCCCACCTCTTTCCCTTACCCTTTTTTATTCTTTTTACCCCCCCCCCTCAAAAAATAATGGTAAACCCTGCGAACGACGCCATGGAAAAGGCTTTGGATTTGGCGAAAAGAGTGGTATACTGATACCAAACAAAAAATCGGAGGATGCACAATATGTTTCGTTGGGCGGTTTGCGGATTGGGAAAGATTTCATGGCGGTGGGTTCGGGCGGCTAACGCTATTGCGGGTATGAGGGTGACGGCATGCGTTTCGTCCTCGAAAGAGCGCGCGGAGGCCTACAAGGCAAAGTACGGCATGGATCACGCGCTGACTTTACGAGGAGTTGGCGGCCAATCCATCGCTTGCGGATGCCGTCTATGTGTGCACGAATATGAGCGCGCACAGGAAAACGACGGAGATGTTTTTGCGGGCGGGAATCCCCGTGCTGTGCGAAAAAGCATTCGCGCTAAACGCCGCCGAGGCGCGGAGCATGATAGAGTGCGCCAAAGAGCATAAGACGACGCTCATGGAGGCGATGTGGTGCCGCTTTTTGCCCGCTACACGCAAGGTGGACGAGATGATGAAAAAGGGCGAATACGGAAAGATAAAGCACATTGCCGCCGACTTTAAGGCGGGGTGGGGGCACGGGCCGAAGTCGCGGGTGTGGCGGCATGACACGGGCGGCGGCAGCGTGTTGGACTTGGCGGTCTACTGCGCCACCTACGCGCACATGCTGTTGGGCAAGCCGCTGTCGGTGAGGGCGGCCGGCAAGATAAAAAACGGCGTCGATAAGTGTTGCGATTTTACATTTGAGTATCCCGGCGGCGTGAAAGCGGATTTGCATTCCTCGCTGCAATTTCCCGCCATCAAGGAAGCGTGCAAGATCGAGTGCGAAAAAGGCACCGTCATTGTGCCGTCCTTTTACGGCGCGAAACGGATCATCGAAAAACCGCTCGGCGGCAAGAAAAAGACGACGCGGTTTGAACGCATCGACGGCTTTACCTATGAAATCAAGCATTTTGCCGACCTTGTGAGGCGCAAGGAGTTGGAAAGCGATATTATGCCGCTCTCGGCGACGCTTGAAGTGATGGAACTGCTCGACGAGATCAACCGCCAAATCGGCGTGGTGTTTTAACCGTAACGGCAGAGTATGCCGCGAACGACGGGTTAAGGGGTGTAGCGTCTGGGACTGCGTAAAAGGGTAGTTTTGGATATTCCGAATAAGGTGGGGACACTCTCCGTTTCGCTCATCAAAGTTGTTATGAAATCTAAATGCAAAAATTCCTCGTAAATCTTTTCGCGTTTAGGTTCCGTAACAACTTTATTCGCTCTCGAAAGAGATGACATGCGGAGTTTCGTTGTTTTCAAACTTTTCCCGCCCGCTAAAAATAAATGCCGGTACCGTGCGCGCCGTGGAAAATGCTTTGCATTTGGCGAAAAGAGTGCTATAATAAATCGAAGGGCAGTTCCGAACCGTGGCCGCGCAAGGGCGGCGCGACGGGGTACCCCGTCGTACTTTTGTTGAAAAACATGTTTTTCAACAAAAGGCAATTCAAAGGAAATGATAAACATAGCCGTTGTGGAAGACGAGGACGACGCAGCCGAGTTGCTGACGGGGTTCCTTAAAAAATACCAGAAAGAGAAAGGCGTGCAATTCGGCATCGCAAGGTTTAAGGACGCGTTTGACTTTTTGGATAAGTACAAGCAACTTTTCGATATTGTTTTCATGGACATTAAAATGCCCGGCATCAACGGTATGCAAGCGGCTTATAAAATACGGAAATTTGACAAGCAGGCCGTTTTAATATTTGTAACAAGCCTCGCGCAGTTCGCGGTAAAAGGGTACGAGGTTGACGCGCTCAATTATATTGTTAAGCCCGTGCAATATGAAAAACTGTCGTTTGTCATCACAAAAGCCGTAGGCATTGTCAATACCAACGCCGAAACGGAGGTCGCCATACCGCAAAACGACGGTATTATACGCGTATCCTCAAAGGAAATCCACTATATCGAGGTGAGCGGGCATAAATTGAGTTACCATACGGAAAGAGCCGTCCTGAACGGGTACGGATCGCTTTCCGGTTTGGAGCAAAGCCTGCGGAGCCGTAATTTTATGCGCTGCAACAGTTGTTACTTGGTCAATCCGAAACATATCGTTTCCGTTTCGGGGCAGGAGGTTAAAATGCGCAACGGGGATATTTTGAAAATCAGCCAGCCCAAACGCAAGGCCTTTTTGAACGGCCTGGCGAATTGGCTAGGCAAA
The DNA here is from genome assembly GCA_031263605.1 of Clostridiales bacterium. GTDB lineage: Bacteria > Bacillota > Clostridia > Christensenellales > DUVY01 > BNZQ01. Next base: position 11,257 of record JAISFM010000052.1, read on the forward strand.
GGTAATTTTAATTGATATACGATTATTTTTTTTATCACGGTTTTCTTTACGAACTCCTGGCCGCGAGTTTCCTGTTTGTAATGTCCTTGAAACGCAGGAAGTTTTTTATCCTGTACCTGCTCGCTTTGGCCGTCGTTTTGAACGCCGTTTCGATTTTGTGGATACGGTTTGTTCCCGGGCATCCGGCATTCGATACCATGAAACACATCGTTTTCTTTTTCATAACGGTTTTCGGGGTTTTGCTGTGTTTCGAAACGACGTTCCTCACCGCTTTGTTTTGTGAAATCGGGGCTTACGCGACTCAACATTTCGCCTATAAGGCGGGCGAACTTTTTCAAAAACTTTTTCAGGGCGGCCTGGACAGGATAACGTCCGCGGGCTTGGTTATAACGGTAGATTTGATCGTTTTTATACTGGCGTATTTTATATTCGCCCGACGCATAAAACGCGGCGAGGCGAATAGGATTGAAAATAAGCAGATCATCGCCCTAAGCACGACGGTTTTGCTTTTCGCCGTCGTATTCCAATTCGTATTTAACCCTTACGCGGCGACGGTCGAATCGGCGTTGTTTATCATCATCGCGTTTTACGACTTGCTGTGCTGTATTTTTACCCTGTGCATTCAATACGGCTTGTTCATAGGCGAAAAAATGCGGCAGGATTATAAGGTTATGGAGCATTTGCTGCACCAACAGAAAGCGCAACTGGCGGCCTCGAAGGATACTATCGACATCATCAACATAAAATGCCACGATATGAAGCAGCGGATTTCGGCTTTCGGGAAAAAGTTCAGCGACGAGGAATACGAGGAATTGGAGAGGATTATATCTATCTACGATTCCGCGCTGAAAACGGGCAACGAGGCTTTGGACGTAATCCTTGCGGAAAAGAGCCTGGCTTGCGAAAGAAAGAAGATTAAGATGGAATGCATAGCCGACGGCGGCTCCCTTGGTTTTATGGCCTCGTCGGATATTTATTCGCTGTTCGGCAATTCGATAGACAACGCGATCGAGGCGGTCGAGGCCATCGGGGAAATCGAAAAGAGGATAATCAGCATTTCCGTCAAGAAGTCTTTGGGCATGGTCATAGCGCATTTCGAGAATTACTATTCGGGCGAGTTGTCCTTTGAAAACGAGTTGCCCTTGACCACGAAAGGGGACAAGCAATACCACGGTTTCGGTATGCGGAGCATTCAATTGATAGTCGATAAATACAAGGGGAATATGGCCGTCTCTTCGGATAAGGGCATTTTCAATTTGAATATTCTTTTTCCCCTGTAAAACCCGACCGTATCGACGGGGGTATCCGCGTAGGGGATAGGACAAAACGCGTGTATCAGAGCGGTTAAAGAGGCGATTTTTGAAAGGGCATAGGACAGGTATCACCGTCGCTCGACGGAGAGAATGCGTAGAGATGCTATTCTGTTTTCAAGAAGCGATGACCCGGAGTTTTCGATTTCATTATATCATGGGATTTGCGGAATGTCAATACTTTGATGACCGGATTGCGAAAAAATGTTTCGATAGGGTTCGACAGGGGGGATAATTACGAATTACGAATGACAAATGACGAATTGTGGTTTTAAGAATTGGGCGCGCGGGCGTTCCTGTGTTAATTTACGCTTTGTAAACGTTAAGTTGGGAAAAAACTCTTGAAAATTTTTTTATCTATTTTATAATAAATACGCAAATCATATACTCGCTTCGGTGATTTGTTTTTAGACTCCGTATTCACGGAACGAAACACACCTTATCCGTGAATACGGGTTCATCATTAAATTGAAGCGAAAAAAAGGAGGAACATGAGTTTATGTTCAAGAAACGACTGTGGCGAGCCTTGGCGGCGACACTTTCGGCCGTGTTTGTGGTGACATTATCCGCGTCGCTGCTTGCGTTCACGTCCGAAAGCGACATCAACCAACGGTTAGGCACCGTGTCCTACAAAATTATCAACGCCGATGAGGATGCGGATACCGAGTATTTCAAGAGGAAAACAAACAACCTCGACGAATACATGGCGCAAAAATTAGACGTGATCGAACGGACTACGGACGAGGGCATCGTCCTTGTCAAAAACGACGGCGTACTTCCGCTCAAAACCGAAAAGAAGGTTTCTTTGTTCGGAATAGGCTCCCGCCGGTTGGTTTATAACACGTCGAGCGGCAACGCGGAAATCGGCAACTCCGGCGTGGACAGCGTGAATATGACGCTGAAAAAAGGCATGGAAAATTCCGGTTTCGAGGTCGCGCCGAGTTTGTGGAATTATTATTCCGGTTTAAGCGGCAATCAAGCCAACAATACGTCGTCGTCCGTCGGACAAGCCCTCCCGAACGGGGACGCGCAGGCCGACATCGCCGCATACGGCGAGGCCGCGATCGTCGTGCTTACGCGCAACACCGGCGAGGGAGGCGACGCGGCCGAAACATATTACAGAGTGACGGACAATGAACGCGCCGTAATCAATTTGGCGAAAAGCGGTTCGTCGAAAGTCATTCTGGTTTCCAACTCGCCGTCGCCTTTGGAGTTGGACGAGTTCGAGCGCGACGCGGCCGTCAACGCGATTTTGGTCGTCGGCGGCGTGGGCGCGCGCGGCGCGAATTCGATCGGCAAGATTTTGCGGGGGACGGTGAACCCGTCGGGCCGTTTGGCCGACATATACGCGGCGGATTCGCAGTCGAGCGCGGCCTTCCAAAATTACAAGACGCAAATATTCGGAAACGCCGAAAGTTCGCAGGGCGGCGGCCGCACCTCGTATTTTTTCAGCGCGCCGGCCGGCAGCGACGGCATCACGGGGGCGAACGCCTACTATGTCACGCAAAAAGAAGGCATTTACCTCGGCTTTAAGTATTACGAAACGAGGTACGAGGACAGCGTTATGGGCGTCGGCAACGCCGGTTCGGCCAAGGGCGTCTATAAGTCCCAAGGCGGCGGGTGGAAATACGCGGACGAAGTGACGTACGGTTTCGGCTACGGGCAGTCTTATACGGCGTTCACGCAGGAAATCACAAGTTTTTCGGTGCAAAATTCCGTCGTCAACATGAGCGTCAAGGTCAAGAATACCGGTTCCGTCGCGGGCAAAGAGGTCGTGCAACTTTACGCGCAAAGCCCCTATACCGCGTATGACAAGACGAACAAGGTCGAAAAATCCGCCGTTCAGTTGGTGAATTTCGGCAAGACGCGGACGCTCGCGGCGGGCGCGGAACAAACCCTCGACCTTAAAATGGACCTTTACAATATCGCGAGTTACGACTATACGAACGCCAAAACATGGGTTTTGGACGACGGCATGTATTATTTCGCGGTGGGCAACGGCGCGCACGACGCGCTCAACAACATCTTGGCGAAAAAGGGAAAAACTGCGGCGAACGGCATGACCGGAAACGGCGACGCGGCTCTCGTCAAGGAATGGAACAACGGGACGTTTACCAAATTGGATACCCCCGAATTTACGGACGAAGGCTTTACGACGGAGAACGGCTTGTACCATAACAACACCGATCAAAAAGTGGCCAACGTCCTCGAATCCGCCGACCTTAACAATCTGTTGGGCGCGGGCACGGTGACGTATTTGTCGCGGAACGATTGGGACGCGACTTGGCCCGTCCGCGACGCGCAAATCAACGCGAGCGCGGAAATGATTAAGCGGCTTACGTTTGACGGCGTTTATACGCCCGGGAGCGCGGATACGTCGGGCATCAAGCACGATTCCGGTTCCGCTTATCAGTTGTCGATGATGATGGGCCTTCCTTACGACCACGATTTATGGGACGATCTTCTCGACCAAATGTCGATAGAGGAATTGATCAATTCGATCAATAAAAACTTCGGCGCGATCGACCCGATTTTCAGCCTCGCGTTCCCCGGGACGAACGACAACGACGGCGTGGGCAGCGGGCCCGTCGGCAACTACCTGCCCAAATTCAACACCGCCGCCACGCCTTTCGAGGGGGTCGGGAAATACAGCGACGTTAACGCGAGAATGTACCCGTCCCAATCGATGGAGGCTCAAACGTTCAATCAAGAATTGATGTACGAGATCGGCGAGTGCCTCAGCGAGGATTCTTACTATGTGGGCTTTGTTTCGTTGTGGGGCCCCGGGCTTAACCTGCACCGGACGCCGCATTCGGGGAGAAACCCCGAGTACTTCTCGGAGGACGCGCAACTGACATATATCGTCGGCGCGCAAATGACGGCGGGGCTCCAATCGAACGGCGTAATCGCTTGCCCCAAACATTTCGCGTTCAACGACGCGGAGGACCAACGGTACGGGTACGCGCCCTTTATCAACGAGCAGGCGGCGCGCGAAACCTCGCTGCGCGGGTTCGAGGGCGCGGTGTCGGTCGCGAAAGCGAAAAATGTGATGAACGCGCTCAACCGTATCGGGTGCGATTGGGTCGGCGCGAGCGATCCCGTTCAAAATACGATCCTGCGCGGCGAATGGGGTTTCGACGGGTACGTCCTGACCGATAACGCGCTGCAACCGTTCCAATGCGGGCGCGGGGTCGCGTTCGGCACCGATAAATGGATGCTGCTCCCCGGCAACGACAGAAATTCGGAGTTTAACAAAGCCGCGCTGCTGGGCGACGCGAGGCTGTTCGAGTCGGTGCGCGAGGCGAACCACAGAATCCTGTACGTTTATGTGAACAGCGCGGCGATGAACGGCGTATCGAAGGACGCGACGGTCGTATATTCGACCCCGTGGTGGAAATCGACGCTGATTGCCGCCGACGTAGTATTTGGGGTAATCGCCGTCGGATGCGTCGCGATGTTCGTGGTTTCAAATCTTATCAAATCCAAAGGGAGGGCTTAATCATGACTAAAATAAAAGAATTTTTAGCAAAAAAAGGCGTCGGTTTTTATATCATGCTGGGAGCGGTCTTGTTCGCGTTTATGGGCGTTATCGCGTACTCCGTATCGGAATCGTCCGCGACCGGGCGCGGCGTAAGCCCGCTGATCGTCGTAATGCTTGTTTTGGCGATAGTCGCCGGATTGGCGTTCTGTTGGAAGGATTTTCTGGGCTTCGGCCCGATTGTCCTGTCGATACTGCTCAGTATCGCGCTCGGCGCGTTTATCTATACCAAATTCAACGATTTCACGTATGTGTATTACGGCGTCGGGACGGACGGGCAGGACGCGAAACTTTCCGCAGCCCTGTTGAGTTCGACTATATTCTTCGCCGTTATGTGGCTCGCCGCCATAGCGTCCGCTTTCGTGAAATCCGAAAAAACCGGGGCGAACAAGGAGGCCAAAAAATGAAGAAAAGATGGATAGCGTTGTCGGCTATGCTTTGCATGGCGGTTGCCCTCGCGGCTCTCGCGGCCGGATGCGGCAAGGACAAAAAATCGGAAGAGCCCGTATACGAGTTCGCGTTTACGGGGAGCGTAACGATAAACGAAACTAAGTACGACGTTGCCGTCAACGGCAAGGACAAGAAGTTCGAGGTGCTGCCGGGCAGCCTGCCCCCGATCAAAGGGGGTACCTATACGGTCACCGCGAACCAAGGGTATACCTTTGCGTTCGCGGACGCGAACGGGACGGAAGTCCGGTCGCAATACGATACGGCGAAAAAGGAGCATTCGTTCATTTACACCCTCGATTTGGCGGCGAGGGGCTTCGGCAACGTAAGGCTTGTTTTTAAAGACGAGGGCTTTGTCCGCGCCGCCGAACCGTGGAGCGATATACCCGTGTTTACGGGATCGTTTACCGCCATATTAGAGTTTCCGATGGTAATCTCCTGCAAAGCGGACGGCTCGTTCGGCGTAGCGGCCCTCGCAAACCCCGGCTATGTGGCCGAACACGGAATGGTCGGAACTTATGAATACAAGAACGGCGCGTATGTGTTCGATCTGGACGGGACAATTTATACTTCGGCCCTTGACCCCGAAAGCGGATTGCATAAGGTGGAGTTCTATTTCGTGATGACTTACATCGGCGCGCCGAGCCTTACCGTTATGACCCAACAGGTTTTAACGGCGGACTGAAACGTTTTCTTATCCCCTCGGGTAGTTGTCTCGCGCAGAAAGCCTTTCCGATTGAAAGGCTTTCTGCGCGAAAAGGGGCGAGTGGTTTTCAACGGGTGGGCAAACCGCGCTGACAGGTCATGCTGCGTTTATGTTCAATGCGGTTTGTTCACTCCTCTTTCAATAATTCAATCGTTGAAACGGCTTAATTTGTGGTATAATCAAACAATGAAGAAAATAAACTTCAATGAAAATTGGTCTTTTTGCAAGGCCGGAGACGAAGGGCGCGCGCTTTCCGTAACGCTGCCGCACGACGCGATGCTTGCGGAGCGGCGTTCGAAGGACAGTTGCGGCGGGAAAGGGGCGGCTTGGTTCGAAGGGCACGATTATATTTACGAAAAAAAATTTCAAATCCCCGCAAATTATAGGGACAAGAAAGTAATCTTTGAATTTGAAGGCGTTTACCGAAACGCGGAAGTTTTCATAAACGAAAAAAAAGCGGCGTTCCGGCCTTACGGGTACACGAATTTTTACGTGGACGCAGGCGAATTTCTGCACTACGGCGGCGAAAACGTCATGCGGGTACGCGCGTATAACGCCGATCAGCCGAACAGCCGCTGGTATTCGGGCGCGGGGATTTACCGCCCCGTTTCTATGTATGTTTCGGAAAAGGAGCATATCGCGCTGAACGGCGTTAAAATCCGCACGTTGAACTATAATCCCGCGACAATCGAGGTTCGGGTTCGCACGGAGGGGAAAGGGCGCGTCGAAATCGAAATTTTGAACGCCGGCGGGGAAGCCGCGCGGGCGGCGGCCGAGTCCGACGGGGAGGCGGCCGCGACGCTCTGTATAAAGGGCGCGAGGCTCTGGGCTCCGGAAAGCCCGAATTTATATACCGCGCGCGTCCGTTTCAAAGAGGACGCGGAGGAAACCGTTTTCGGAATCCGGCTTGTCGAATGCGACGCGAAAAACGGTTTACGAATCAACGGGCGGCGAACGGTCTTATCGGGGGCGTGCGTCCACCACGACAACGGCTTGTTGGGCGCGGCCGCGCACCCGTTCGCCGAATTTCGGAAAATCAAACTTTTGAAAGAAAACGGGTATAACGCGATCCGTTCCGCGCACAACCCTTGCTCTAAATCGACGCTCGACGCATGCGACAAACTCGGTATGCTGGCGGTTGACGAATACGCCGACATGTGGTATATCCACAAAACCAAATACGATTACGCCGGTTCTTTCAACGAGTGGTGGCGGCGGGACATCGCGGACATGATAGACAAGGATTACAACCGCCCGAGCGTGATTATGTATTCCGTCGGCAACGAGGTCTCGGAAACGGCGCAGGGGCGCGGCATCGCGCTCGCGGGGGAACTGGCGGCGTTCTGCCGCGAAAAGGATTCGTCGAGGCCGGTGACTTGCGGGATAAACCTGTTTTTCAATTATTTGAGTTCGTTGGGCTTGGGCGTTTACAGCGATAAAAAAGCGGAGGCGACGGCGGCGAAAAAGCCACGGAAAGCCGTCGGCAGCGAATTTTTCAACAACCTTGCGGGGTTGCTCGGCGCGAAGTTTATGAAGTGGGGCGCGTCCTTGGGCGGCAGCGACCGCAAGACGAAAAAAGCGTTCGCGCAATTTGACGTCGCGGGCTATAATTACGGCGAAAAGCGGTACAAGAGGGATTTAAAAAAATATCCCGGCCGGGTGATTTTAGGCAGTGAAACTTTTCCGTTCGACGCGTATAAATTTATCGAACTTTCCAAGAAACACCCCGCGCTGATCGGCGATTTCGTATGGACGGGAATCGATTATTTAGGCGAGACCGGCATAGGGGCTTGGGAATACAAAAATTACGCGCCGGATTTTTCCCACGGCCCCGGGTGGCTTGCGGCGGGAGCGGGGCGGCTGGATCTGACGGGCAAGGCCGGCGGCGAAATGGCGTATACGCGCGTCGCGTACGGTTTGGACCCGATCCGCGTCGCCGTCGTGCCGGTCGATACCGCGCGGCAAAAACACTCGCCCGCCTCGTGGCGCATGACGAACGCGGCGGAGTCCTGGTCGTGGAACGGCTGCGACGGCCAAAAAACCGAGGTCGAGGTTTACGCCCGCGCCTATAAGGCCGGCTTGTTTATCAACGGGGTTTGCGTCGGGAAAAAGAAACTGAGAAAGGATTGCCGCGCCGTATTCCGCGCGACATACCGGAGCGGCGCGGTAACGGCCGTCGGATTCGATAAAGGCGGGAACGAAATCTCGCGTATCGATATGAAAACCGCCGGCGTGGAAACGAAACTCGCCGTTTTGCCCGAGGATTTTGCCGTAACCCCCGACGCGCTTTGTTATATAAGGTTGAAATACACGGACGGTTCGGGCGCGGTCAAACCGCTGGCGCGCGGCGATATTCGCGTGAGCGTAACGAACGGGACCTTGCTCGCGCTGGGGAACGGATGCCCTTACAACGCGCGCGGATATTTAACGGATACTACGGATACCTATTACGGCGAGGCTCTCGCGATTGTAAAGCCCCGAACGGGAACAATAACAATTAACGCGGAAAGCCCTTACGGGAACGCGGCGGCGGAAATCGAGTGCGGCGGCGGGTCGGCGGCGGGAGAGGTGATATAGGTATGGACGCATATATAGGAATTGATTTAGGCACGTCGGCGGCGAAACTGATGCTGGTCTCCGGGGACGGGGAGGTTTTGGCGTCCGTCGTCAAAGAGTACCCCATTTATTATCCCGCGAGCGGTTGGAGCGAGCAAAACCCGGGCGATTGGTTTACGGCGGTTGCGGACGGGATCCGCGCGCTGCTGCAAAGGCGGGACAAAAATACGGTCAAAGGCATATCGTTCGGCGGGCAGATGCACGGCTTGGTCATTTTGGATCGGGACGGCGGCGTAATCCGCCCCGCGATTCTTTGGAACGACGGACGGACGCAAAAGGAAACGGATTATCTGAACGGTACGGTCGGCAAAGAAAGGCTCTACGCCTATACGGCGAATATCGCGTTCGCGGGCTTTACCGCGCCTAAAATTTTATGGGTCAAAAAAAACGAGCCGGACAACTTTAAAAAGGCCGCAAAGATTATGCTGCCGAAGGATTACCTCGCGTACCGCTTGACCGGCGCGCATTGCACGGATTACTCGGACGCGAGCGGCACGCTGTTATTGGACGTGAAAAACCGCAGGTGGAGCCGGGAAATGCTCGCGGTGTGTTCGACGGACGAGGCGGTTTTGCCCAAACTTTGCGAGTCTTTCGAGCCCGTCGGCACGCTGCTGCCGGCCGTCGCGGACGAACTCGGTTTGTCGCGGCGCGTCGCCGTCGCGGCGGGGGCGGGCGACAACGCGGCGGCGGCGGTCGGGAACGGCGCGGTCGCAAACGGCGCGTGCAATATTTCGATCGGCACCAGCGGCACAGTGTTTATCGCGGGCGATACGTTCGGCGCGGATCCCCAAAACGGCTTGCACAGTTTTTGCCACGCGAACGGCAAATATCATTTGTTGGGCTGTATCCTATCCGCCGCCGCTTGCTCAAAATGGTGGACGGAGGATATTTTAAAGACGGGGGATCATGCGGCGGAGCAAACCGGCGCGGAGCGATATATCGGCAAAAACGACGTGTTTTTCCTGCCGTATTTAATGGGCGAGCGCAGCCCGCACAACGACGTATCCGCGCGCGGGGCGTTTATCGGAATGCGCCCCGGCACAACGCGCGGGCAAATGACGCTGGCCGTTTTGGAGGGCGTCGCGTTCGCGTTAAAGGATTGCGCCGAGGCCGCAAAGGTAAGCGGCTTTGAAATTCGTTCCGCGCGGGTTTGCGGCGGCGGCGCGAACAGCCCGCTTTGGAAACAGATTATCGCGGACGTTTTGGACGTTCCGTTGGAACTGCCCGCCGTCAAAGGCGGGCCCGCCTACGGCGCGGCGATCCTCGCCATGGTTGCGGCGGGGCGGTATAAAAACGTCGAAGAGGCCGCCGACAAACTTGTCAAGATTGAAAAAAGGGTTTTGCCGCAAAAAGCGAACGAGGAAAACTACCGCGAAAGATACGGGGTTTTCAAAACACTGTATCCCGCGCTGAAAGACGCGTTTAAATTGATGTAAAATTTATGAGAGGAATAAAATCATGAAAGAATTTTTTAACGTTCGGCAAGTAAAATACGAGGGGCCGGAATCGATAAACCCCGCATCCTTTAAGTATTACGACGCAAACAGGAAAGTCGCGGGCAAATCTATGCGCGATCATTTAAAATTCGCCCTAAGTTGGTGGCATACCCTATGCGGCGACGGGGCGGATATGTTCGGGCGCGGTACCGCGGAAAAAACCTTCGGCGGCAAAACCGGCCTTGAAATTTACGAGAACAAGGTTTACGCCGGGTTTGAGATGATGGAAAAACTCGGGATCGGGTATTTTTGTTTCCACGACCGCGATCTCGCGCCCGAGGGCAGAAATTTAGCGGAAACGAATGAAAACCTTGACTGCATTGCGGCGGCCGTACAAAAAGAGATGAAGCGCACGGGCATCGAATGCCTGTGGGGCACCGCGAATTGCTTTACGCATCCGCGCTATTTGCACGGCGCGGGGACAAGCCCGAACGCGGACGTGTTCGCGTTTGCGGCGGCGCAAATCAAAAAGGCGATAGACGTAACAATCGCTTTGGGCGGGCGGGGCTATGTGTTTTGGGGCGGGCGCGAGGGGTATGAAACGCTGTTGAATACGGACGTGGGGTTCGAGCAGGACAATATGGCGCGTCTGATGCGCATGGCGGTCGGTTACGCGCGCGGCAAGGGCTTTAAGGGCGACTTTTATATAGAGCCGAAGCCCAAAGAGCCGACAAAGCACCAGTACGATTTCGACGCGGCCTCGACGCTCGCGTTCCTTTTTAAATACGGTTTGGAAAAGGATTTCAAATTAAATATCGAGGCGAACCACGCGACGCTCGCGGGGCATACGTTTCAGCACGAATTGAGAATCGCGCGCGTCAACGGCGTATTCGGCTCGGTGGACGCTAACAGCGGCGATAGCCTGCTCGGTTGGGACACCGATCAATTCCCGACGAGTGTTTACGATGCCGCGCTGTGCATGTACGAGGTTTTAAAGGCCGGCGGCTTTACGAACGGCGGGCTCAATTTCGACGCGAAAGCCAGGCGCGGCAGTTTTACGCCGGAGGATATTTTTTACGGCTATATCGCCGGCATGGATACGTTCGCGAAAGGCTTGCTGGCCGCCGACAAAATGATTTCCGACGGGCGGTTGGAAGGTTTTATCGCCGACCGGTACGGCAGTTACCGAACAGGCATCGGAAAGGACGTCGTTTCGGGCAAGGCGACGCTGGAAACGCTCGAAGCGTACGCGCTCAAAATGGGCGAGGCCGCCTCGAACGCGAGCGGCCGGCAGGAGATGCTGGAAAGCATTTTGAACGCCTTAATTTTCAATTCGTAAAAGCCGGCCCGAAAAAAATGAAAGGAACTTAAAAAGGATGGACGATAAGCAAGCGGCAAAAAAACCGCTGTTCGAGAGGCCGCTGTTTAACAGCCGCGTAAAGTCAGCGAACGTAAAACCGAAGGAAATTTTATTCGGCTATTTTGTCGGGCCTTTCGGCGCGCTCCTGTCGAGCGGGATTTTCGGCGCGATCCTCAATAAATATTGGACGGACGTTTTATTCCTCGGCGAAATGACTTCCGCGGCGACCGTGTTTTTAACGCTGCTGCCGCTGCTGTCCGTCGTTTTGGTCGTTATCGGCAACCTCTTGATGGGGCAGATTTTAGAGCGCACGAGAACGATGCAGGGCAAGGCCCGGCCGTGGCTGCTGCTGTCCGCGTTCGCCCTTTCCGCCGCGAGCGTCCTGATGTTTATCGTGCCGTTCCCCGATTCCGTCGGCAAAATGATATGGCTGGCCGTTTCGTACAACCTGTTTTACGCCGTCGCGTTTCCTATCTATAATACGGCGAACAGCACGATGATACCGGTTTCCACGCGGAACGGCAAGCAGCGCGGCTTGCTCGCGTCGGCCAATAACATAGCGGCCCTCGCGGTTATGGGCGCGGGCGCGATGGTGTTCCCGATTCTCGCCTCGATGCTTTTAGGGAGCAGCCAAGCCCTTTGGTTCGCCGCGATATGCGCGGTGGCGGTTTTCGGTTTTGCGGCATGTTTATTGCAGTACTACTTTACCCGCGAGCGCGTGACCGAGGAAACGATTCGGCCGCGCGCCCAAAAGGAAAAAATACCGCTTAAAAAACAGGTTAAAGCGGTCGCCGGGGACAAAACGTGGTGGTTCGTCGTCGTCTTTTGGTTTTTGTTCCAAATCGGCGGCGCGTTCCAAAATGTCTCGATGCCGTATTTCAGCCAATGGGTCGCAGACGCTGGGGTTTTCGGCGGGGACTGGGGCGTCACGATGACCGCGCTCGGCATAATCGGCGCGGTACCGATGGCGGCTGCGGTTGTATTCGTGTGGCCGCTGTCGAATAAGTTCGGCAAGAAAAACGTGGCGGTCGCCGGTTTAATCATAGGCGCGGCGGGCGGCGTTCTGGCGGGCCTGTTCCCGACGAACTTGATTTTTGTCGGGGTCGGAATCGCTCTGCAATGTCTGGGAGCCGCGCCCGCTTGCTATATGATACTCGCGATGCTCGCGGATGAACTCGACCATTTAGAGGCGAAGAACGGTTTCCGCTGCGACGGGCTTACGATGTCCGTTTACAGTTTAATCGCGGCGGTGATGACCGGAATTGCCATGGCGGCCGTAAACGGCGTTTTGGGCGCGGCCGGCTACGACGCGCGGCTTGCGGATGTGAGCGGAGCCGTTCAATCCGACGCGGTGCGGCGCGCTATTACGGGGGGCTACATTTGGGCAAGGACGGCGGCGTTCGCAATCGGCTCGGTACTGCTGCTGTTCTTTACGGTCGAGAAGAATTTAAAATCCGAACAAGCGGCGATTGCGGAACGCCAAAAGGCCGCTATCCTCGCGCAAGGCGGCGAATGGGTCGAGCCCGAGGAACGGTTCCGGTTGGAACGGGAGGAAGCCGACCGTGCCGCCGATGAAGCGCGGATAGCCGAATTAAAGGAACGCTGCAAAAATAAAGGGCTTTCGTTCGAGGAAGAGGAAAGAAAATACAGGGCAAGACTTGCCGAACGGCAAAAAAGAAATCTTAACCGTTAAAGGAGACGGCAAAACAATGGAAAAGAAACAGGCTTTCAATCCGTACCTGCCGAACTATGAATATATCCCGGACGCGGAGCCGCGCGTATTCGGCGGCCGCGTCTATATTTACGGCTCGCACGACAAGTTTAACGGGATTTCTTTTTGTTTGCTCGATTACGTCTGTTGGTCCGCGCCGGTCGGCGATTTGGCCGATTGGCGGTACGAGGGCGTAATTTGGCGCAAGAGCCAAGATCCCGGCCGCAACAAAGGCTTTTTGAAGTCGATGTACGCGCCCGACGTTGTGCGGGGGCCGGACGGGAAATATTATCTGTATTATTTTATAGCGTACAACGGCTATATAGCCGTCGCGGTTTGCGATACGCCTGCAGGGAAATACGAATACCTCGGAAAAGTGAAATATGCGGACGGCATGGAACTCGGGAAAAAAGGCGAGCCGCTCCAATTCGACCCGGGCATATTTGTAAACGGCGACGGCCGCGTATTTTTATATACGGGCTTCGGCCCCGTTCGGTATCCTAAGTTTTTGATGGGCAGGCATAGGGCAACCGAAAAAGGCGCGATGTGCTTTGAACTCGAATCGGATATGCTGACGGTCAAGGGCGGTTTGAACTATATCGGCGTTCCCGCCAAGCCCATGGCCTCGGGGACGGGCTACGAGGGGCATGAGTTTTTCGAGGCCTCGTCGCTCAGGAAATTCAACGGCAAATATTATTTCATTTATTCCTCGTTTGCCGGACATGAATTGTGTTACGCTCTGTCGGACAGCCCGACGGGGCCGTATCGATACGCGGGCGCGCTTGTATCGATAGGCGACATAGGCGTCGGGCGGCATACGTCCCCGATAAACGCTTCAAATTTCACGGGCAACATCCACGGCAGCATAGCGGAGATAGGCGGCAAATACTATGTGTTTTACCATCGGCAGACGAACCGGCACCAATTTTCCCGCCAAGCGTGCGCCGAGGAAATCTTTATGCGGCCGGACGGATGTTTCGATCAGGCCGAAAGGACCTGTTGCGGTCTGAACGGCGGGCCGCTTGCCGGCAAGGGCGAATACCCGGCCGCCATAGCCTGCTGCCTTTACGGCAAACGCGGCGCGCGTTTTTACGGGGTTTTAAAAGGCATCCGGCGCAACGAGCCGTATTTGACTCAAACGGGCAAGGACAGGGAATCGAAACCCGACCAATACATTGCCAACGTCTGTGACGGAACGGTGATCGGCTTTAAATATTTTGAATTTAAAGGCACAAAAACGGTATCCGTATTTGTGAAGGGATCGGCGCGGGGCAAGATGACTGTATCGCGGACGGAGAACGGCGTCCCCGTTGCGGATATTCTGATTGCGCCCGGAAAAACTTACGGGCGGCATTTGAGCCCTATCAAGATCGCGGACGGTAAAAGCGCGTTGTTCTTTAAATTTTCGGGTTCCGGCAGGCTGGATTTCAAGTCCTTTTTATTGGAATGAGATCGGACGGGCAAACTATAAAGATAGTGATAGTTAATTCAAGTATGGAAGCGCGGTTTGTCCGCTCTCAACAAATATTTCCGTCATGAATTGAAATTAGGTTAATTTGCAGGATATGGAGTTTTATGAAAACGATAGAAACGATTGCGCTTATTGCGCACGACAATAAAAAACGCGAGATCGTGGAGTGGGTACAAGCCAATATCGGGATCTTGCGCAAATACAAACTTTGCGGGACGGGAACGACGGCCAAGACGGTTGCGGAAAAAAGCGGCTTGGCCGTAAAGCCTTATTTGAGCGGCCCGTTGGGGGGCGATCAGCAAATAGGCGCAAAAATCGCGGAGGGCGAAATAGACGCTGTTATTTTTTTCTGGGACCCTTTGTCCGCTCAGCCGCACGATCCCGACGTGAAAGCCCTTTTAAGGATCGCGGTCGT
>JAISFM010000341.1 GCA_031263605.1 Clostridiales bacterium
TCCTTAATTATTCAACCCTCGCCTATCCCCGCCCTTTATTCTCCCCGCGAAAAATCAAATCTTGACGGGCTTTAAATCCCATACCTTTTCGGCGTACTCGCGGATGCTGCGGTCGGCGGCGAAACGGCCGGATTCGGCGATGTTCAGAAGGGCTTTTTTGTTCCACGCGCCGGGCTTTTTGTACAAAGCGTCCAACTTTTCATGCGCCGCCATGTACGCGCCGAAATCCGCAAGGCACATGTACGGGTCGGAAAAAATCTGGTTGGCAACCAAATAATTCGCAATGTCGGCGAAACTCTCGCCCGCAAAACCCGTCTTTAACGCGTCCACTATCCGCCGGATCCGCGCGTTGCCCGTGTAATAAGCGGACGCGTAATAGCCCTGCCGCCACAAATCCTCCACCCCGCGCGCCGTTAGGCCGAATATGAAAATGTCGCCCTCGCCCACCGCCTCGCGCATCTCCACGTTCGCCCCGTCCAGCGTGCCGATCGTCAACGCCCCGTTCAGCATAAACTTCATGTTGGACGTGCCGCTCGCCTCCTTGCCCGCGAGCGAGATTTGCTGGCTGACCTCGCTGGCGGGGATCAGGCGTTCGGCGCGGCTGACGTTGTAGTTCTCCAAAAACAGGACGTCGAGTTTCCCCTTGATTTTTTTGTTCTGCCCGATCTGCGCGCTCAAAGCGTTGATCAGCGCGATCACCCGTTTGGCGTGCGCGTAGGACGCCGCCGCCTTCGCGCCGAATATGAACGCCTGCGGCGTCACGTCCGCGTCCGGGTCGTCGCGCAGGTCGAGGTAAAGCGAGATGATTTTTAAAACGTTCAACAGTTGCCGCTTGTATTCGTGCAGGCGTTTAATCTGCGTGTCGAAACGGGCTTCGGGGTTCAACGTGAAATTCTGCTCGCGCTTTACGAAGTCCGCAAAATCGGTCTTGTTGCGCAGTTTGATGTCCGCGAGGGACGCGAGGACGCTTTTGTCGCCCTTGAACGCCGCCAATTTTTTCAACTCCCCCGCGTCGCGGCGGTACCCGTCGCCGATTAAGCCCGCGATCAGTTTGTCAAGGCGCGGGTTGGCCTGGCAGAGCCACCGCCGATGCGCGATCCCGTTGGTCACGTTGAGGAATTTATCGGGGGACATCTCGTAAAAGTCGCGGAAAACGCTTTGCTTGATGATGTCGGAGTGCAGCGCGGACACGCCGTTGACGCGGCGGGCGGCTATCACCGCCAGATTGGCCATGCGGACTTGGCCGCCGCCGAAAATAGACATGCGCTCCTGCCGCGCAAGGTCGCCGGGGAACCGCTCCCACTCCTCCTTTAAAAACCGGTTGTTGATTTCGCGCAGGATCATGTGAACGCGCGGCAGGCGGGACTTGATCAATTCCTCGCCCCATTGCTCCAACGCCTCGGCCATGACCGTGTGGTTCGTGTAGTGCAAAATGCGCGTCGTGAAATCCCACGCCTTTTCCCACGAAAAGCCGTGCTCGTCGAGCAGCAGGCGCATCAGTTCCGGCGCGGCCAGCGCGGGGTGCGTGTCGTTGACGTGGATCGCCGTCTTGTCGGGCAGCGTCTCGATCGAGCCGTAATAGAGCATATGCTCTTTGAGGATGTTTTGCAGGGAAGCCGACACCAGCGCGTATTGCTGGCTGATCCGCAGCGTTTTGCCCACCTCGTGCTCGTCCGAGGGGTATAGGACCTTTGTCAGGAGTTGCGCCTCGGTTTCGCGCAGCAGCGCGGCCGCGTAATCGCCGTGCGAGAAATACGCCATGTCGAAGCCCTGCGCCGCCGCGCGCACCCCCCACAAACGCAGGACGCTGACCGCGTCGCCCCCTTCGCCCGACAGCATCAGATCGTAGGGGAACGCTTCCAGCGCGGTACAGTTCTCGTACCGGATTTTTAACCGGCCTTCCTCCCAAACCTCGCGGACTTCGCCGCCGAACCGCACCGTGAACGCGCGGTCGTTGCGCGGCACCGTCCACGCCTCGCCCGAATCCAGCCACTCGTCGGGCAGTTCGATTTGGCGGCCGTCCACGATTTTCTGTTTGAACAGGCCGTACTCGTACCGTAGCGTGAACCCCATCGCCGGATAGTTTTGCGCCGCCAGCGCGTCCATAAAACACGCGGCGAGCCGCCCGAGGCCGCCGTTCCCCAAGCCCGGGTCGGCCTCGATTTCATAGAGTTCGGCCAGGTCGAAGCCGTCCGCCGCGAGGGCTTTTTTGAATAACTTTTCGAGACCGAGGTTGGAGAGGTTGTTGCGCAAGTTCCGGCCGATCAGAAACTCCATGCAGAGGTAATAGACGCGTTTCGCGCCCTGTTTGCGGGCGGCGGCGTTGAAAATTTGCTTTTTCGCCATCAGCAGGTCGCGCACGCACAGCGACACCGCTTTATAGACCTGCGCGGGGACGGCGTTCCCGACCTCCGCGCCGTAATAGCGCGAGAGTTTGCCCGCGACCGCGTCGCGGATTTGTTGTGCGGTCAATTCCATAGGACTATCATTATAGCATATTTTCGGGGTTTTGGCAATGCGCGGGGCTACTTAAAATCCTAACCGATAAGACAGCGGTTGTATTTGCGAAACGATAATAACAGAGTCCCCCGTTTTACGGAAAACGACGCTTGCGTAAACCGAATTAGCGGGGGCGGTAAGCGTTGCCGTTGAGGTGCGCCAGCCGGAATCTAAAACAGACACCGTATTTATATCCCTAAACGCAAACGCAATCTGATAGCCGTACGGGACATTTATCGTATAAGATTGTCCCGCTATAACGGGTATCAGCACGGACATACGCACCCTTGTATTGAAAGGCGCGGCGTTTTGGCTTTTGCTCCATTCAAATGTCTGACCGGGCGTACCTACGCTGTCGCCCTGCTCGTAAAGCGCGGGGGCAAGCACGTTCTTCTTTATCGTTAATTGATAGGGCAGGTTTTTTATATCCGAAACGCTGATTGCTCCGTCGCCCGCCCTGCGGAAAACAACGCTCATATACGCCGAATTGGCGGGCGCGGTAAAAGTTGACGCCGCGTCGCGCCACCCTGTGTCGAAAAGCGATACCGTGTTTATATCCCTAAACGCAACCGCCATTTGCCAACATGTTGGGACATCGATAGTATATGTCTCGCCCGCAAGGGCGGATATGAGTTCGGACATGCGTACCCTTTCGTTAAAAGGCGCGGCGTTTTGGCTTTTGCTCCATTCAAAAGTTTGGCCGGGCGCGCCCACGCTGTCACCCTGCTCGTAAAGCGAAGGGTGTATTACATTCCGATTCAACGCTAAATAACTGCCCAACGCCTGTATCTCCGCGACACTGATTGCGATGTCCCCCGTTTTGCGGAAAACGGCGCTTATGTATGCGGAACCGGCGGGCGCGACCAAAGTCTTTTCCGCCGTACGCCAGCCCGTCTCCAAAATCGACACCGTATCTATATTCCTGACGGCGGCCGCCACCTCGTAACCCGCCGGAACCCTTACGGTATAGGACTGTCCCGCTATAATCGGTATTAGTTCCGAATAACGCACTCTGGTGGTAAAAGGCGCGGCGTTTTGGCTTTTACTCCATGCAAAGGTATGGCCGGACGTACTCACGCTGTCGCCCTGCTCGTAAAGCGAGGGGTTGAATAGATTATTGCTTCTCGGCCCGCCAGACAATGACCTCCTATGCCCGCATTCGCCGCACCTTATCTCGTCATACTGCCCGCCCACATAATTGTTGTAATTGTGAGTGTGGTTGATTTGCAACGAAACATAACTGTCGCACCACGAGGAATTTATCCAAACATTGCTATTGCTACCAGAGTTGCTAGTTGTATGATTGCCAGCCCAACCCATATGTACGATGTAGCCAAATTGATTAGTATTATTTGTAGCCGAAGAACACATGGTCTGATACCCGTAGCCTACGACAAAATGATCTAATCCGCCAAGACCTCTGTTCATGCCTACAATCAAAGGACGGCCTTGGTCTATTTCGGATACAATATCTGCCGTATTGATAGACCACCAGCCAAGGCCAAGTGCGGTTGCATGAGAATTTACTTCAAAGTTTATCGTACCGGGAATTTGTTGGTTCCGAGCGTTTAGAAGGTTCTTCAATCCGTTTTTTTCCTGTGCAACCGTAGCACTCGTGGGAATGGAGTTTACGACATTCAAAAAATAACTGTCATTGCCCGTGGCCCCGCTTCTGCTACCCAGTGTTTCGGGTGTCATGCGCATGGGATCGTCACAAAAATTGGGGTTTTTGTTTCTTTCAGCCAAAGTAGTATTGCTCCCGTTCAAAAAACCGTTATCGATAATACGCCTGTCCATGTAATAATTATTATAACTCAGCAACAATTGCGCGGCTACCGCACCGCAAGTGTCGGGAATACCTGCATTTGAATTACTGCCATGCAATGGGTTTTTCAAAAAGTATTGGGCGTTCGGTATGTAAGCCGTCTCCGCAGCCCCTGGCGGATCCGCCGGAATAAGATTGTTTCGATCAATAGACGGAGTATTTTTCGACATGCTTAACGACGTAGCCGAATCTATTCCCGACACGATCAGTTCATCATTATCCACAAATTCGTCGTAAAGATAATTCAAGTTGCCCACAGCATACTCATGTCCCATTCTTTCTCGATTGAAAAATCTACCGCGCATTTCTCGCGCATACGCGACTGTGTCGGCCGTACCGACTGCGGCGGCGACTTCTCCCGTTGCAACATTGACAAATTCCTCTCCTTCCCGATTTAGGTAATGAGTCGGTCCGGCATAATACTTTCTTGACCCCGACGAATACGGCAAGCCGCTCGACAACGAATATTCAAGCAGTTCAAAAGTTTCTCTCGCATAAACGGCATACCCGAGATCTCCGAAATCCGTATAAATATAATCTGGCGAATCATCCAAATTGTAAAGATATCCCCTTGATTCGATTTCAGCGTCCCCGAATAACTCGCGGGAAACGGTTGCGATATCCCCAGAAACAGCGACATCATCGATTGAAACGGCACTTGAAATCTTCGTGACACCCGAAACCATAACGGCGCTTAAAAACAGTACAGTCAACAGAAAGCCGCAAAGAAACAATTTTGATCCAATGCGTTTTGTATTTTTCATAAAATCCTCCTCAGCGATATAATAAACTCAAAAACGACATTACTGGCCATCTCCCAATCTTACGAACTCCGCCGCCGATATATCCAGATTTTTCATCTTGATCACAAGGTATCTTTGTTCTGGCACAGAGGCATCTTTAACGCCAGGTTTTGCATTCTTCATTTTAAAATCTATTTTTAAGGTTTCACCATCTAATTTCATGCTTTGAATTTTACACGGCCTATGATAGACTGATGTAAACAAATAAATTAGGAGCAGTTCTTTTTCAAAATTGACTTCTGTCGAAAAATCGGTGAATATGTCATCAAATTCATTTTGTTCTTTTATAATAAAAGTCCTGAATTTCGGCGACATTCTATCTACTAAATATTCATCTGTCCTATCGCCATCCTTATCGTAGTCCTCATTATAATATGTAACGCCATATGTCCTGTTTGCTTTCAGAAATTCTTTCCTAAACACTAATCCCGAATCCACTACTACGGCATTATATTTATTGCCGCACCCAACAAGCGAAATCATCATCAATAAAACTCCCAAACCAACTATCTTTTTAATCATTTTCAAATCATCCTTCCTTTTTTATTATATCATCTTTTCAATCCATTGTCAACATTAACGCCTTAATTTTTCAACCCACAGCCGCTGACACCGTATTGCTTGCTAACAACAAGCGGCATTGTCAAACAAAACGCCAGAATCAATCCGATAATTTTAAACCTTTTCATAAGTCCCTCCATAAACTGTATAGATTTACTCGTTGTCAACGAATTCCACTGTTATTACATCAAGTTTATTCATTGTCACTACAAAGCATCTTTGTCCCGGGCTTGTCATCCCACCCCCATAAGCACCTAACTTCTTGGGCTTTATACGTTTAAAATAAATTTTTAGATCTTTGTTTTTACCCAACCTATTTTTGCTAATTTTATAAGAACTCCCCATAGAATTACAAGTAAAAATATATATGAAAACTATGCTGCTTTCAAAATCAACTTCCGACGGAAATTCTGCAAATATCGCATCGAACTCCTCTTTGCTTTTAATTATATGAGTTATATTTTTCGGATACGAATTATCGTCTAAAAACACATCTTCATAAAAAGCCCCTCGGGTCAAATTTTCTCTCAGAAATTCTTCGCTCATCCATTCCTTTGCGTTATCGTACATGACGGCATTATACTTGTTGCCGCACCCAACAAGCGAAAATATCATCATCAATAAAACTCCCAAACCAACTATTTTCTTAACCATACCAAAAATTTTCCTTCCTTTTTTAATTATATCATCTTTTCAATTCATTGTCAATATCAACGCCTTAATTTTTAACCCCCAGCCGCCGACGCCGTATTGCTGCTTGCTAATAGTGCGACAAGCGGCATTGTCAAACAAAACGCCAGAATCAATCCGATAATTTTAAACCTTTTCATAAGTCCCTCCAAAAAATTTATTTGTTTTTAACTAATTCGTTGTGAGTAACCCTATTTTCTTTCAGTAAATTCCGCCGCTGTTATTTCATGCTTTGCCATTTTGACCACAAGACACCTTTGCTGTGGAATTGAGGCGTCCCCAAAAGCACCTATTTTTTTAGGTCGCACAGATGCTACATCTATTTTCAAAACCTGATCGTCCACTCTTATCTTGCTAATTTTATACGCTCTACCCATGTAGTTGCAAGTAAAAACATATACACAAACCATGCTGCTTTCAAAATTAACTCCCGACGGAAATTCTGTAAATATTGTATCGAAGTCCTCTTGGTTTTTAATGATATGTGTTATATTTTTCGGATACGAATTATCGTCCAAATACACGTCTTCATAAAGAATCCCTCGGGTCAAATTCTCCCTCAGAAATTCTTCGCTCACCCATTCTTTCGCGTTATCGTACATTACGGCATTATACTTGTTGCCGCACCCAACAAGCGAAAATATCATCATCAATAAAACTCCCAAACCAATTATTTTTTTAACCATTTTCAAATCATCATTCCTTTTAGTTATATCATCTTTTTAATCCATTGTCAATATCAACACCTTAATTTCTCGATTATATCGGGATGTTATTTCTCGATTATATCGGGAACGCGAGGGACGTAAAGTTTTTTGAAAGGGGGCGCGGGGGGAAACTTTTTCACAAAAAAGTTTCCCCCCGCACACTATTACTTCCCGCACACTACGCACACTATTATACCCGCGCACTACTCCCCCGCGCGCAAAATTATTTTAACAAGTTCGCATAAAACTCCGCGTACTCCTTCGCCGAATTGCCCCACGAGAAATCGACGGCGGCGACGCGCTTTTGCAGGGCGTCCCAAATTTCGGGATAGTCGCGGTATAAACCCAACGCCCGGTCCAAAGCGTTCAAAAGGTCGTCCGCGTTGTAGTTCGCGAACGTGTAGCCGTTGCCCGACGCGCCGTCAAAACAATCCTTTATGCTGTCCGCAAGGCCGCCCGTCTCGCGCACGACGGGCACCGTTGCGTAACGCGAGGCGATCATCTGCGACAGGCCGCAGGGCTCGGACTTCGAGGGCATCAGGAAAATGTCCGCCGCCGCGTAGATTTTGCGCGACATGTCTTTGTTGAACGCAATCATCGCCTTGAACCGCTTTTCATAGTTGCGCTCCACGTATTGGAAATACGTTTCATAGTCCGCGTCGCCCTTGCCCAACAGAATCACCTGAACGTCGCGCTCCAACAACTTTTGAATCGAGGCCTTGATGAGGTCGATCCCCTTGTGCGCCACAAGGCGCGAAATCACCGCCACGACCGGGACGCGCGCGTCCTCTTTGAGGTCGAGCAGTTTTTGCAGTTCGGTTTTGTTTTTGGCCTTGCCCGCGAGGCTGCCCGCCGAATAGCGGGCGAACAGCGCGGGGTCGCGGGCGGGGTCGTAGGAGTCGTAATCGATCCCGTTCAAGATGCCCGTCAATTTGCCCGCGTTCCATTTGAAGATCTCCGACAGGCCGTGCGCGTGCTCGGGGGCCGTCAATTCCCGCGCGTAGGTCGGGCTGACCGTCGTCAGCGCGTCGCAGTAATCGGCCGCCGCCTTCAACAGGTTTATGCACCCGTCGAACTCCAACGAATGCAGTTCCTGCCGCGAAATGCCGAACAAGTCCTCGACCGCGCCCTTGTCGAATTTGCCCTGATATTCGACGTTGTGGACGGTGAACACCGTTTTTATGTTGCGGTACCCGTCGCGGCGGTGCATGTAAAACAATTTATAGTACACCGGCGCGAGCGCGGTCTGCCAGTCGTTGGCGTGCAAAATATCGGGGATAAAATCTATTTTGTACAGAACCTCGCAGACCGCCTGCGAAAAGAACGCGAACCGCTCGCCGTCGTCGTAAAACCCGTACAGGCCGCGCCGCTTGAAATAGTATTCGTTGTCGATGAAGTAGTATTTCACGCCCTCGTGGTCGTATTCAAACACGCCGCAGTACAGCGTCCGCCACGAGAGGCGCACGTCGAGTTTGCATACGAATCTGAACCGCGCCGCAAACTCGGGCGCGATGTTCTCCTTGTAATAGGGCAGCATAACCCGCGCGTCGAACCTGCCCGTCGCGTTCAAGGCTTTGGGCAGGGAGCCGGCCACCTCGGCCAACCCGCCCGTGCCGGCGAAGGGCTGCGCCTCCGACACGGCGTACAGGATTTTGACCTTGCGCTCCGGCGCGGGCTTGGGCGCGGCCTTTTTGGTTTTCAAGGCGGGCGTTTTGGGGGCGCGGGGCTTGCGTTCCTTGGTGGTCACGCGTTTGTTGACGGTTTCGATTTTGGCCATAATGATGTACCTCCTTGCTTACTTACTTTATTGCCGATAAAATCCGGATTTTAATTGAAAATTGAAAATTGAAAAGTTATTGTCGAATTTCGTTAAGCAAGCCGGTCGGCGGGCAAGAAACGCACAGCATAATAAAAGATATTTCTTGCGTCAGCATCCGACACTTTTCAATTCTCAATTTTCAATTTTCAATTTACAAAATCGCGTTCTTCGATATATAATACGGCAGACTCTCGCAGCCGGCAAGGACGCGCTTTTCCTTGACGAACACGTTCTTGTCCGCGATTACGCACGTCAAATCCGCGTTGCGCGAAATGACCGCGTCCTGCATCAAAATGCTGTTCTTGACCCGCGCGCCCGCGCCTATCTTCACGCCGCGGAAAATCACGCTGTTCTCCGCCTCGCCCTCGATCACGCAGCCGTCCGCAATCAAACTGTTGCCCGCCCGCCCGCCGCCCGAAAACCGCGTCGGCGCGGAATCGCGCACCTTCGTGTAGATCGGAAAGCCCTTGCGCTTGAACAGCATGTCGCGCTTTTCCTTGACCAGCAAATCCATGTTGCTCCGGTAATAGGTCTCCAAACTCTCGATCACCGCGTGGTAGCCCGTATAATCGTAAGCGTAAATCTTATAATTTTTCGCGTTGTTCTTTAAGATGTCCCGCGAGAAACTCGAATAGCCGAACACCGACGCTTCCTCCAACAGGCGGATCAAGAATGCGCGCGACAGGAATATCACGTTTAAATAGAGGTTGCGCATCCCTTTGAGTTTCGGCGAGATGTCCACGCGCTGGACGCGGCTCGACCCGTCGGTCTCGAACACTATACGCGCGAAGCCGCTCTCCGTGAACAGTTCCGCGCGGCTCGACACCACCGTGATGTCCGCGTTGCGCGCGATGTGGCGTTCGGCCACCTCGTTGTAGTCCATCACGCACACCGCGTCGCAGTCGCTCATCACCACGTAATCCTCCGTGCTGTGCTTTAAAAAGCCCAGCGCGCCCTTTAACGCCTCTAAACGGTTGTTGTACAGCAGGTTGTTCTCCTCCGCGCCGTAAGGGGGCAGGAAAATCACCCCGCCGTTCTTGCGCGACAAATCCCAGTGCTTGCCGCTGCCGATGTGGTCCATCAGCGACTGATATTTGTTTTTCGTGATCACGCCGACCTTGGTCACCCCGCTGTTGACCATGTTGGACAGCACGAAGTCCACCATGCGGTAGCGGCCGCCGAACGGCACCGACCCTTGCGAGCGGTGGTGCGTCAGTTCCGCAATCGCCTTGTCGTGAATGTTGGAAAAAACTATGCCGAGTATTTTCATTTTTTATATTACCTCGCTTGCAGATTAGATAAGGGTTATCAGATAAAAGATAAAAGATATTGTCGGGGATTTCTCGGCCGCGCTCAAAATGACAGGACTTTGCGCACAATAGAGTTGTTACGAAACCTTTGTCACCCGACCGACACTATTCCCTTTTATCATTTTACCTTTTATCTTTTATATTATCTGTTCTTTTTTCGCGTTTTTCTTGTTTTCTTCCTCGATTCTTTTCTTTTGGTGAAAACCGAACCATATCAGCAATCCGCCGGTCGCTATAAACCCTATTGTCAATCCCAACATCGGCCCGCCAAGGCTTCCGCGTTTAACATCGTTCGGGTCAGCCGTATTAATATAAAGAATACGCTCGCTATGCGTATCGCCGGCACTGTCATACTGTGAGTCGCCAACACCTTTCAAAACTTTATAATACTCGATTCCATCGATTTTATAATGATATGCCGCCTCATACCCATCGTATTTAAAGCCCAAAACGACGTCGCCGGTTACCGAAAAATCCAACTTTTGCCACTTTACAAACGGCCTGTAAAACACAAGCAAACATGCGGTTGCCACAATTACACAAGTAAGCCCTATCAACAAACACACGGTAAATTCCTTTTTCGCATTTTTGGGTTTTTCTTTTTCCATGCCGCTTATTCCCTTTTATCTTTTTACCTCTTACCTCTTACCTTTTACCTTTTATCTTTTATCTATTTCCCTACTGCCTTATCTCCCCGCTCTTGACGGCCTCGCCGTCCGCCAGCGTCACGCCGCGGCCGACCAGCGCGATATGGCCCTTGTCGCCCTCGGGGCAGCCCACCGCGCAGTTCGCGCCCACCGTCGCGCCCACGTCCACGATCCCGAAGTTGACCGACGCGCCCTCTTTGACGACTACGTTCTCCATGATCACGCTGTTGCGCACCGTCGCGCCCCTCGCGATATAGACCCCGCTGCCGATCACCGAATTGCCGACGCGGCCGTAAATCTCGCAGCCCTCGGTCACCAGCGAATTGTCCACCTTGCTGTCCGGCCCGAAATACTGCGGCGGCAGCGCGGCGTTGCGCGAATAGACTTTGCCGCCCTCGGTCAAGTCCAGAACCGGCGGCTCGCCCAATAAATCCATGTTGGCTTCCCACAAACTGGTGACCGTGCCCACGTCCTTCCAATAGCCCGAAAACCCGTAGGCGTACAACTTTTTGCCGCCCGCCAGCATTTT
>JAISFM010000351.1 GCA_031263605.1 Clostridiales bacterium
GCGGGAGCAGTTTTACAGCGGGCGCGCGGATTGGGCGGTGATTGAAAGAGTCGTGCGGGCGGTCAAAATTCCCGTAATAGGCAACGGGGACGCCGGTGGCAGTGCACGGTGCACAGTCCACAGTCCACAGTTAGAGGACGGGAGCAATTTACAATGCAACGGACATTTTTCTTTGAGGTTGCCCGTCATGGAAAGCCCGTCAAAAGAGAACGGACATTTTTCTTTAAGTCCGCCCGTCATAGAAAGCCCGTCAAAAGAAAATAGTCCGACCAAAAAAGAAATATCGGTCGGGGGACTTTTATCGAATGCAGAATGGGACGGGGAACAAAGCGATAAAAACGCCGACCGAACTTCTCAATTCTCCCTTCTCAATTCTCAATTTTCATCTCACGCCGCCGCGCTGCGGGCCGACGCGGACAGAATGAAGCGGGAAACGGGCTGCGCCGCCGTCGCGGTCGCCCGCGCGGCTTTGGGGCGGCCGTACATTTTCAGTCCGCAATTAAAGGGCGGGGATTCGGACCGGAATTTTGGCCTTGCTGATTCATTCTTATTGAACATCATCGAAAGGCATATCGCGGTTTTGCGCAAATATTATCCCGACGCATTTATCGCCGTCCACATGCGGCACCACCTGCATAAATACCTGCGCGAAATGCCGGGCGGCAAAACTTTGCGCGGGAAAATCAACGGGGCGCGGGATTTAAACGAATTGACGGAAATACTGCGTTCCGTAAAAAGTTGAAGTTATTATTCTTTTTTGCATAATCTCATGTTCGAGCATACGGAAACTTGACCGAATAAGAATTTGCGCACATGCGTATATACTGATATGCAGTTATGGGCATATAGGCGCGTTCGCGCGTGCGCATACGCTGCGCCCGCGCACTAAAAATTATGACCCGCAAGTCCGCGCCGCATTTCGCGACAAGTATAGCGGTAACAAATTTCGCATACAAGCCTAATGAAAAAAACGCCCCCGTTTTTTGTTGACTGCGTTTCCTTGTTAGGGAGAAAGTTGTTTTTGTTTAAAGTATGCCTTTAAGATTCGGAAATAACTTTCAAATCTTCCTCTAAAACCGCGAGATCGATTCCCGCAGTTTCGTAAACGCCGGCCGCATTCTGATAAATCTCGCCGTCAAAATACACAATCTATTCCCTTGAAGCTTTCCGACCGACATTCAATAATCATTCGGTTGACTTGTTCGGCGAAATATTGTATACTGATAATAATAACATCACCGTACTGTCTTACGAGAAAAAGGCGGAATATTTTAGAGCCCGCAATAGGAACGCGGGCGTTAACAAAAAGGAACAATCATGAAGGACGACGCGGTTCGGCAGGACGGCGCGGCAAATCACTACGACAATGCGGCGGGTTACGACGTTGCGGCGAACAACGGCAACGCAATGAGTCAAGACGGCGGCGCGGCTATTCGGGACGACGGGGTGGAACCCGCAAACGGCGCGGATAAGGGCGGCGCGGCGAGCAACGGCAATGCGGCGGGTCACGACGGCGGCGCGGCGAGTAACGGCAATGCGGCGAATTACAACGGCGGCGCGGATAAGGGCGGCGGGGAGCGGGGACGGGAAACGAACGGCCAACGGGTTTGGGCGGTTACCAAAAAGTTATTGAAACGATGGTTTATTGCGGCGTTCGGCGGCATGGCGTTCGGCTTGTTCGCTACGCTGATCGCCGGGACTATCGTCAACCAAATCGGCAAATGGATCGGAAATACGGGCTTCGGCGCGGCCGTTCAGGCCGCGGGCTTGGGGGCGCAGGTTCTCATGGGCGCGGGCATCGGCGCGGGCGTCGCGCACAGTTTGAAAGCCGATAAACTCGTGATCTTTTCGGCGGTCTGCGCGGGCTTTATCGGCGCGCAAAGCGCCGCGCTCAATTCGGCGGTTCAAGCCGCCGCGACGGCTGCGCCCTTGAAAATCGCCGACCTCGCGGGCTTTGTCAAAGGCCCCGGCGAGCCGGTTTCCGCGTTCATCGCGTCTACCGTCGCCGTGGAAATCGGCTTGCTGCTGCAAGGGCGCACAAAATTGGACATCGTTGTCTTGCCGCTCGCGGCGGTTCTGATCGCCCTCGCTTGCGCGTTCAGCGTGTGCTTGCCCGTGGCGAGATTCTTTAATTTGCTCGGCGAATGGATCAACTCCACTACGGCGGCAAGCCCCGTCGTTATGGGGATAGTCGTGTCGGTTTCGGTGGGCTTGCTGCTGACCCTGCCGACTTCGAGCGCGGCGATTTGCGTCGCGGCGGGAATCGGGAGCCTCGCAGGCGGCGCGGCGGCCGTCGGCGGCGCGGCGCACATGGTGTGTTTCGCCGTCATGAGTTGGCGCGAAAACCGCGTGCCGGGCTTGATCGCGCAGGGGTTGGGGACAAGTATGCTGCAAATCCCCAACCTGTTTAAAAATCCCCGCGTGCTGATCCCGCCGGTCGTCGCCAGCGCGGTTTGCGGCCCCCTCGCGGCGGCGGTTTTCGGGCTGCATTGCTCGCCCGCCGGCGCGGGCATGGGCACCGCCGGGCTGGTGGGCTTGTTCGAGACGGTCACCGCGTCGGCGGACGCCGGGGTCGGGGCGGCGACGCTGGTTCCCGCGCTGATTTTGCTGTTCTTGGCTGTACCCGTCGCGGCGGGGGTCGCGGGGCGGCTGCTGTTGGGAAGGATAGGGTGGATTAAGGACGGGGATTTGAAGTTGGAACTTTGATTAATTGAGAATTGAGAAGTTAAGGACGAAGTAGGAAGTAGGAAGGAGGAAGTGTCGGATGCTGACGCAAAAAGGGGCTTCGGATTGCTTTGCGTTTCATGCTTGCCGACCGGCTTGTTTTGCGGACATTCGACCTTACAAT
>JAISFM010000039.1 GCA_031263605.1 Clostridiales bacterium
CGGAAGCCGTGAAAAAGGCGCCTCAATCGGAATCGACCGACAACGACCGCGTACAAACGGTTCCTCGCGCTGAATTGGAAGCGTTGATTGAAAGCGAAAAAGACAGCGGTATGGACATCCGCAAAAAATGGCCGGCGAAAATACGTTGCGAGGACGGGCATTATGTACGCAGCCATGCCGAATGCCGGATTGACGATTGGTTGAAGTTTCATAATATACCGCATGAATATGAAACGCTGGTCTATCTTAAAGCCACGCCCGAAAAGAAATTGCTTTGTGATTTTTATATTCCCGACGCCGACCTTTACATAGAATATTGGGGGTATAAAGACAAAGATACTTACTTGAAACGGAAAGCCGAGAAAACGGAATTGTATAAAAAGAGCAAGTTAAAGGTTCTCGATTTGGACGAATCGCATTTGGAAATATTAGGCGACGCAATGAAGCATGA
Organism: Clostridiales bacterium; assembly: GCA_031263605.1. Lineage (GTDB taxonomy): Bacteria > Bacillota > Clostridia > Christensenellales > DUVY01 > BNZQ01. Next base: position 452 of record JAISFM010000039.1, read on the forward strand.
ATTGTTGCCTCTTTTGCCGGAAAATCTTGTGGACAACGCGATTAGAAAGTAATTATAACAAACACGGTTGATTGAATCAATGGCGCGGTATAGGAATGTATCGCGCTTTTTTTATACGAGGAGCGAAACGAATGGAAAGGCAAAAATACAACACGCCGTATTCGGCGCGTGAAAAGGAAAAAGCGTTGAAACTGTGGCGAATGTCCACGGTCGAATTTGTCTGTCACCGTTACCACTGTTCGGAGCGGTCATTATGGCGTTGGAAAAAGAGATACGACGGGACGCCGGCAAGCCTTGCGAACGGTTCGAGCGTCCCGCATACCCCGCACCCGAACAGGCATACCGACGAGGAAATACGGCACATTCAAGACCTCGTGCGCCGTAACCCGCATATCGGCTTGAATGAGTTGTACGGCAAACTCCGCTTGTATTACGCTTATACGCGGAACCCCGTCAGCCTTTACCGGCTGTTGCGGAAACGCGGGTATTACAATGGCGTTCGGAAAGCCCGTAAAGCCTATGTCCCGAAACCGTATCACACGCCTTTGCACATCGGCGAAAAGTGGCAAATGGACGTGAAGCGCGTCCCGTGGGAATGCGCGACAATCGCGGTGCCGTCCGATTGCGATTTTTACCAGTATACCGTGATTGACGAAGCGACCCGCGAACGCTTTATTCACGCTTACAAGGAGCAGTGCGCGGAATCCACCGTTGACTTCGTTGTCCGCGCTATACTGTATTTCCGCTATAAGCCCAAAATCATTCAAACCGACAACGGGCAAGAGTTTACTTACTTACGGCAGGTGAAAGCCGACAAAGTTCATTTGTTGGATAAATTTTGTGAAAAGCACAAGATTGAGCATAAGACAATCAAGCCCCGCACCCCACGGCACAACGGCAAAGTCGAGCGTTCGCACCGGAACGACAACGAGCGGTTTTATCGGCGTCTCAAATTTTATTCGTTTGACGATTTGCAATCGCAGATGAAAGCCTATCTGCAACGGTCGAACAATATTCCCATGTCCACCCTTTACCCGCGCGGCGGCCGGAAAAGCGACTGGCTCACTCCAAAGCAAAAACGCGCCGAGTTGTTGAAACTCGACTACGGTATAACAGCGTGATTTAATTGGATTTGGGTTTCTGTTTAAGCCGTCATAGTGCGGCTATTTTGTCATGCGAAAATATCCCTTTAATTCCGTTTGCCCGTTTGTTTCCACCCTTGCAAGGGTGGAAACAAACGGGCAAACCGCCCGGCCCCGCCGTTCTGCCGCTACTTTCAACCAATTCGTAACACAATCGTAACAATTCTAATCCTATTCCCCTGAAAATTTACTGACAAACGTTTGACAAACCGACAAATCGAACCCATAACCCGCTTTTCGTATTATGCAACCTTTCTATCTTTCTTTCTTGCACACAAAAAGACCCGTAAATATTTCGCGGAGAGGTTTCGTAACAACTCTAATGCGAGGAGCGCGAAACGCGACGCGGCAATCTCTACAAAACACGAAACGCGCCTTTTTCTATAGAGATTGCCGCGTCGCGCTTCGCGCTCCTCGCAATGATTTGTAGCAACGCCATTTGTCCACTCCCTAACGGCGTATTAAGAGTCTTTTTGCGCACCGCATCGTTCTTTTTTCTCGTCGCAGCGTTGCTACGATGAGAAAAACTGCCTTGCGGCGCATCAAAAATCCTTCATAATACGCTCGTTATTTCTATGGCCGACACTGTCTTAAAACATTTTTTTGACGTGGGAAATCAATTCGTCGGCTTCCCGGGGGGTATCGACGGAAAGCGTGAAAATCAAGCCTTTCGGGGAAAGTTCCTTAAACCGCGATTTGATTTCGTCGGCTGTCCAGTCGTATATCCACAAGCCCTTGCCCGCCGCCTGAATCTTTTTCAAAAGATCCATCCATTCCGGGGAACGCGGCTGCCCCGCGCCGGGCACCCATTGAACGACGTCGATTTCCTTGATCGCCAAAATGTCGTCCAGGTGCGTCAGGGCTTCCTTGCCGTCGTAGTGGTAAACGCAATGCTTGTGGCTTTTCGCCTCGAATTCTATCCACGGGACGGCGAACCTGCGCCCCATTTCCGCGCCGAGCATACAAATCGCGTCGCATTGGACGACCGAAGCCCTTTCCTCGCAGTAGACGGGCGCCCAGTTAATGTACCCGTTCTTCTCCATTTGCCCCGCCTTGGCGAACCCGTTTACAATAAAATCGTACTCGGCCTCGACCTCGGCCGCGCAGCGCAGGACGTCGTCGGGGCAGTCGTAAAAGTCGTACATAAAGTTTTGCGGCCCGCGCGCCGCGCTCAACGCGTCTATGTTCGAGTGCATATCCGGCATACACATCAAAAAGTCGCCGGCCGCGTATTCCGCGCCCTGCCGGATAAATTCGTTGAGGCGCGCTAAATAGCCGTTTTCCGAGCGGTCGAGCGTCATCGTATACCCTTCGAGGCCGTTCACGAACGGGTCGACCCACGTCGTCCCCTCCGGCGAGAATTTGACCTTGCCGCCGAAAAACGCGGCGAATTGGTCGGGCCCGAAACTGCACTCGAAGTAGGGGAACGCTTCCCCCGCGAAATACGTATTCTCCGCAAAGCGTCTGTACGCCTCGAAGGTCTCGCGGTAATCGCCGCGTTCCGCGCCCGACAAATACGGCACGGGAACCGCGTTCTTGTTTTTCGGCGCGGTTACCGCTATCAGCGGCCGGTCGATTACCTCTTTTTGCCAAAAAGCGCGAAGGTATTTTTTGCTTTCCTCCGCGTTGCCCTTGTACCTGTTCATACGTCGCCTCTCTTATACTATTATATACTATTTTAAGTTATTGCAAAGCGTGGGAGTGGACAAATAGCGTTGCTCATGAACACGGCTCGTCATTAGACTTGTTGCGAGGAGGACAGCGATAAGCGTCCGACGTGGCATTCTCTATGTAAAAAGGTGCGTTTCGTGTTTGGTAGAGATTGCCGCGTCGCGCTACGCGCTCCTCGCAATAACAAGCCGAGTTTATGTTCCACGCGGTTTGTCCACTCCGACAATCCCTAAAACGTTACCGTAACCGCGCCGCGCGCCGCGTCGATTACGATAAGTTTGTCCTTGTATTCATACGCCGCGCTTACGCCGGCGGGCGGCTTCTCGGAATAGACCGCGAGGCGGCCGCCGTCCGATAGGGCGACCGTAAGGCCGGCGGCGTACCTTTCGACGCTTTTGACATAGCCCGGCGCGTTGTATTTGTCGATAAGCCCGACGACCGCCGTTCCTTGCAGGACGGGAACGACGGCAAACACGTCGCATTCGTATTGCCCGAGCGAAACGCTCCACGAGCCGCCGTCCGTAAATTTGCCGACCGGCCCGCGAAAATACCCGTATACGAAGTATTCCCCGCCGCTAATACCCTCTATGTCCCGAACGGAAAGGCTCCCGCGCACCGCGCCGCCGTCGCCTCGGCAATTAAACGCCCCCAACAGGAAGCCGCGTCCGGCGGTGTTGAAAATCTTGACGGGTTTACCCGAAGACGCTCCGTCCTCGAACAGGCAGTCGCGCGTCACGGCGGCAAGCCCCGCCTCGGGCAGGCTCCCGTCGCGCGCGCAGGCCGCTTTGATGACGCCGTAATCCTGCTTCCCCGGCTCGTCGGTCATATAAATCGGGCCGCCGCCGACCGCACGCGCGACGGCGTGGTACCTGCCCGCCGTATTGCCCGACTGAAACATATCCCAGTCCGGGAAAAGGATGTCCCGCAGCCAAAAACTGTTGTGGGCGTTTTCTAAAACATGCCGCCCGTGCGACGCGGGGTCGCCGGGGACATAATCGTTGCTCAAACGCGTGACGCCGCCCGTCGCCGCGTTGTAAAAAAAGTCGTTGCTCATGCTGCTGCAACCGATATACGCGCCGCCGAAGTTTTCGCCGCCGGCGCGTTCGAGGCCGTTTACCAGCGATTTCATCAGTTTCACCCGGCCGCCCTTGCCGCGCGCGAACGCCTCCGCCCAGCAAATCGCGTCCACCTTAACGCCCGCCACGCCCCGCTTTTTCAAAAAGTCGTAAAAATCGCCGTAAAAAACATAGAACGGGTCTTGCGGAAAGCCGCACGCCTCGGAAAGGAGGTTGAGCGGGAAAAAGTTGGCGTCCGCGGTCGTGTTTGTCGTCCCGCCGTCCCCGCCCTTGCCGTACACCATGGGCGCGTAGCGCGGCGAAAAACGGAACCTTTCGTCCTTTATGCGGTAACGCGCCTTAAATTTGTCCCCGCCGAGCCCCGCCCAATACCCGTTATAGGTATGCCAGCAAAATACTTTTACGCCCAAAGCCCCCGCTT
>JAISFM010000165.1 GCA_031263605.1 Clostridiales bacterium
GGTCGCCGAGGGCGAGTATACGCTGTCGGTCAAGGCCGTGCGCGGCGGCGTAACCGCGCGCGCGGAAACCGTGAGCGTTACCGTCTACGCGCCCGAGAATTTCCGGCGGGTCGTCGCGCCTTTTACCAGCGAGCAGTACGGCGCGTCGTTCGGCACGGCAGCGATAGAGGGTTTCGACAGGGCGGTCTTCGCGTTTGACGCGGGGGAAAAGGTCTACCGTTATACCGCGCCGCCCGGTTTGGCGTATGACTACGCCCGCGTGACCATGGACGTGACGGGCGTACCCGCCTCTAAATACGCCGCCAATTACCGCGATTTCGAGTATTTCGCGTTCGACATTAAATACGCGGCCGGCAGCGGGCTGGGGAACCTTATTTTTTGGTTCTACAACGAGGACGGCGGGATGGCTCAATATATTTCGCAGGCCAAGAAGATTCACGTCACGGACGATCCGGTAAAAAAGGGCAAGGCCTACGACGGTATGGTGTCCGACGAATGGTATACGGTCTATCTGTACGCGGGCCGTTTTCAGGGCTACGGCCTGTTCGCTCCGACCTCGAACCCCTCCGGCGTCGACTGCCGGATTCGGAATTTCCGGTTTGAGGGCGAATTGCCGCCCGAACCGCCGCCTCTGCTGTTTGATAAGGGCGTGTACGGCATAGGCGATACGGTCGAACTTCCCGCGGGCTTTACGTCCGTGACGGGGCCGGACGGGCCGGCGGCCGTACAAAACAATCTGGCCACGCTGACGGCGGCGGGCGCGTATACCGCGACGGGCGGCGAAAATACGCTGCGTTTTACGGTCTATACGGCGGAGGATTTCGCTAAAATTATCGCGCCGCTGAACGGTACGCAGTACGACGACGCGCTGACGGCGATGGGCGACGCGGCCTTTGCCTATGACGCGGGGCTGTCGGCGTACAAGTTTACCTTTGCGGCGGGGGCGTTCGGCGTGAACAGCGTGGCCATAGGCGACGTACCGCTCGCCAAATACGAGGCGGGCAAGGGAACATACGCCTATCTTGCGTTCGATGTGTATTACGCCGAAACGGTCGCGGATTTCGCGGCGAACCTGGGCGTATTTCCGTACTATTGCATGTCGGAAGCGGGCGGCGACGGGAGCATTTTCCCGGCGGAGGCTTTAAGCGGCGGCAGCGTTGCGTTTGCGGGTTTGCAAGCGGGGACATGGTACACGGTATTCATTCCCACGACGGATCGGAGCCTAAACACCTATTACTTCGGCCTCGGCTCACATGCGTCCGCCTCCGAATTCCATGTTAAAAATATCCGTTTCGAGAGCGGGAAACCGGCGGAGCCGCCGCTTGCGCTGTACGACAAGGGGATATACGCGGTCGGGAACAAAATAGCGGTTTCCCCGGGCGCGACAGTCACGGGGCCGGGCGGGACGGTGGATGTGACGGACGGCTCGATTGTCGCGGCGGCGGCGGGCGAATATACGGTGAGCAACGGCTATACGTTTACGGTTTATAATGAATCGGCTTTCGCCCAAATCATCGCGCCGCTGAACGGTACGCAGTATGACGACGCATTGGCGGTGACAGGCGACGCGGCCTTTGCCTATGACGCGGGGCTGTCGGCGTACAAGTTTACTTTTGCGGCGGGGGCGTTCGGCGTGAACAGCGTGGCCATAGGCGGCGCGCTGCTTGCCAAATACGAGGCGGGCAAGGGGATATACGCCTATCTTGCGTTCGATGTGTATTACGCCGAAACGGTCGAGAATTTCGCGGCGAACCTGGGCGTATTTCCGTACTATTTTATGTCGGAAGCGGGCGACGACGGGAGCATTTTCCCGGCGGCGGATTTGAACGGCGGCAGCGTCGCGTTTGCGAGTTTGCAAGCGGGGACATGGTACACGGTATTTGTTCCCGCGACGGCGCGGGAGGCGGACACCTATTACTTCGGCCTCGGTTCACATGCGTATGCCTCCGAATTCTATGTTAAAAATATCCGTTTTGAGAGCGAGAAGCCGGCGGAGCCGCCGCTTGCGCTGTACGACAAGGGGATATATGCGGTCGGGGACAAAATAGCCGTTCCCCCGGGCGCGACGGTCACGGGGCCAGGCGGGACGATGGATGTGACGGACGACTCGATTGTCGCGGCGGCGGCGGGCGAATATACGTTGAGCAACGGCTATACGTTTATGGTTTATAATGAATCGGATTTCGCCAGAATCATCGCGCCGCTGGACGGCACACAGTACGAGGGCGCGTTCGGTACGCAGGGCGGTTACGGCTCGGCGTTCGTTTACGACTCGGCTGTGGGCGCGTACCGCTATTCGATAGCGGAGGCGATGCCGCATTCGGACGCTTATACGGTGGCCGTGACCGTCGGCGGCGTACCCGCCGCCAAACTGTCGGCTTATGCGTCGTACGCCTACTATGCGTTCGATATTCAATATGTGTCCGTCGTCCAAAACTTCGGGTTTTGGCAGCAGGGCGGCGGCTCCCGCTGGTATTTGAGCGAACCGGGCGCGTTTATTTACGATGCGGACGGCGAGGCGGCGTTATGGGGCGATTTAACGGCGGGGGCATGGTACACGGTCTACTTAACCGCGGACGCGCTCATAAGCAATGAGTTATTTATGGCGCCGTGGGGCGGACTTGAAAACGCTTGCGATTTCCTCGTCAGGAATCTGCGTTTCGAGGACGTACTGCCCGCCGAAACCCTGTACCGCAACGGCGCGTACCGCATCGGCGCGCGGGTAACCGTGCCCGACGGGTATGCCGTGACGGGGCCGGGCGGCGCGGTGGCGGCGGACGGCGGGATCGTTGCGCTTGCGGCGGCAGGGACCTACACCGCGACGGGCGAAAGCGGCGCGACCGTCTTTACCTTTACGGTTCTTTCGGCGGCGGATTATGCGCGTATTGTCGTACTGCTGAACGGCCAAACCGAAGCGGGCGCGTTTACTGCGGTGGATTCGATGTTCGTTTATGACGCGGATATGGGCGCGTACCGATTTACAGCGGCCGCCGGATTCTACACCGCAAACGGCGTAACGATCGGCGGAGGCCCCGCCGCGAGGTATGATAACAACAGGTACGCTCCCTACGCCTATTTCGCGTTCGACATTTACTATAATACGGATCCCGTTACCGATTTCGGAGCGTGGCTCGGCAAGGTAACCTATGTATCTACGCAGTGCGATGAGGGCGGCGTATTCGCGGCGGCGGATCCGGGCGAGGGCAGCGTGGCGTTTGACAGCCTGCAAACGGAGACATGGTATACCGTTTATATACCGACAGCAGCGTCAAACTTGGCTTGGGGCTATTATAACTTCCAGTTCGGCGCGCACTCCAATAACGAAGGCGGCACCGACCTGTACCTGAAAAATATGCGTTTCGAGGACGCGTTGCCCGCATAAGGGTTGAAAGGAGATTCTATATGGACTATTTGGCCAAAGACGGAAAGACGGATTACAAAATCGTGATCCCGCGCAGATGCCCGCCCGCCGTAAAGTACGCGGCGGGCGAGGTGCGCGCGTTCGTCCGCAAAAGCGCGGGCGCGGCCCTGCCCATCGTCCGGGACGGCGGCGTGTCGCTGTCGGACGGTGGCAGGTACTTCTCGATCGGGCGCACCCGTTTGCTGGCGGAGGCAAGACTCGGGACGGAGTACCCCGCGCTAAACGGCGACGGCTTTGTTTTGAAAACAATCGACGGCAGCGTAATTACGGACGCGGCGGGGGACAGGGGGTTTCTGTTCGCCGCATACGAATTTTTGGAACGGTTTGTCGGCGCGCGCTTTTTCGCCTATGACGAAACCTATGTCCCGAAGCGGCGGGAAATCCCCATGCCGCCGACGGACATCCTTTCGGTTTCGCCGTTCCGTATGCGCGCGTACCCCACGCCGCCGACATTCTATCACGCCCTCGACGAGGCGCATGTCGCGCGCACGCGCACAGTACACAATTTTTTCCCGATCCGCCCGAAGTACGGCGGCGGGCCGTTTATTGCCTACGGCCGCGGCGGGGGGACGCACAACGCCCATTTTTATGTCCCTGCGGAAAAATACGGGACAAAGGAATCGACGGGCTGGACGGGGGAATGGGCGCCGGATCACGAGCCGCACCCCGAATTTTACCACACCTATTTATCCCATCCCGCGCTTCAACCGGCGTTGGCCAAGGGCTGGGACGGGCCGTATTGGGACGCGGACATGTTCGGCCCGAGTATCGATTACGCGAACGGCATAACGCCCGACGGGAAATTGGACGAAAGCAAAAAAGCGAGCGTCGCGAAGGCCGTAATCGAGGAATTGAAAAAGGACGTCCTCGCGCACCCGAAAGCCGAGTATTTCGTCGTGGACCAGGAGGACGCCGCAGAACCGGTGTTCGACCCGGAACTGTTGAAAAAATATACCGCGTCGGGCGTATTGATACGGTTTTTTAACGTCGTAGCGGGAGAGTTGCGGAAATGGGCGGATGCGGAGTTAAACGGCAGGAAGTTTTATATTTCCTTTTTCGCTTACGACAAAACAAAGGACGCTCCCGTCAAAAAAGAGGATGGCAACTGGGTCCCGATCGATCCGAGCGTGGTGCTTTCGGACAATTTGTGTATTCGTCTCGCGTATATCGACATAGAACATTATGCTTACGACGACCCGCGCCAGCCGGACGAAGTGCGGGAAATGGGCGAAAAATGGCGGGCGGTCTGCAAACGCTTTTGGTTTTGGGGCTACGACGCCGTATACGCCGACTATTGCGCCTACAATTCCTCGATCGGGGCGGCGGCCGGCACGGTCAAATTTTTGCGCGCGCTGGGCACGGAATACGTATTTATGCAGGCCGCGCACGATGCGGAAAACGATTGGCAGTCCCAATGGAAAGCCTATGTGTGGACGAAATTGCTTTGGAACCCCGATTTGGACGCCAAAGCCCTGTCCGAGGAGTATTTAGACGGCTATTACGGCGCGGCCGCGCCCTATGTGCGGCGCGTGATCGATCTTTTCGAGGCACGGTATTCGGCGGTTTACGACGCGCTGCCGGCGGGGGATATGCGGTACGATTTGTATCATGCCGTCGACGACGTCCCGGGAAACATCGACGAGGGGCTTTTAACGGACGCGAGAGCGGAAATAGAGCGCGGCGAGGCGGCCGTCCGGGCGAATAAGGCCTTGGGCGCGAAGGAAAAGGAGAAACTTCTTTTGCGGCTCGCGCGGGTCAAGGTCACGCCGGTTTGGATGCGGTTAAAGCGGTTTAAGGACTTTCATCCCGAAGCGGGCGACGGGGAGCGGACGCGCCTCGCGGAGGAATTTGCCGCGCTCGCGCGGTACGCGGGGATCACGCGGATTCGGGAGAACAGATCCGTTTGGGACGAATTAAAGGAAGTTTACGGCTGTACGCCGCCGGAAACGGGAGAGGCAAAATGAAAATTGAACAAAGAGTATGGGCTTTCGCGGACGGCGATTTACAGTATTACCGCGAGTGGATCAAGGCGGCCGTAAGGTATCCCGGCTCGTGCGACGCCGTATGGCTGGTGATTCCGCCCGGCGCGCTCAAAATGTCCGACCACGAAAAGTATATCGCCGCGCTTAAACCGATTGCCGCCGAACTCCGCGCCGCGGGGATCGGGGTAAGCCTGCAATGCGGCAGCCTTGGGGCCGACTGCTCCGTGCTGTACGGAAAGGATTTGTACCGCGATATTTTCCCGGGCGATATCACGATGACGCTGTATTGCTGGCGCAACGAGCGGGTGCGGGGCTATTTCGCCGGCGTTTTGGAGTTGTACGCGCGGGAACTCCGGCCCGACGCGGTTTGGCCGGACGACGACATGGGCATTCGGATTTGGGGGCAGCCGCCCCGTTGCATGTGCCCGTCCTGTCTGGAAAAATTCAATAAAAAATACGGCTGTTCCTTCGATGCGGACGGTTTGACGAAAGAGATGGAAACCGATTTGGCCGTTCGGGAACGGTTTGTGGAATTTTCCTATGAGGGTTTGGCCGAGTACGCCGAGATCTTGGCGCGCGCCGTATACAAAGGGCATCCCGATGCGGTCATGGGGCAGCAGCACGGCGATTACAACGGGCAATCCCCCCTGCGGGCGTTGGATGCCTATATGCGGGCGGGCGGCAAGGAGGCGTATTCGCGCAGCGGCGCGGGTGCGTATTCCGACCGCGCGCCCATGGAACTGCTGGCCAAAGCGCGCGCGTTGGAATGGCAACTGGCGCGGCTGCCGGAATACGTGACGCGCCGCTGCCCCGAGGTGGAAAATTTCCCCCATGTATACTATTCCAAATCGGCGTACGGGACCTGTCTGGAATCTACGCTCTATTTGGCGCAAGGCTTTAACTTTCTGAGTTATTCGGCGATACCCCGGCGGCAGGAAAACCGCTTTTTCAGGGACGGCCTGTTTCGGGAACTGTCGCGGCACAGAAAGTACTGGGAGCGGCTGGAAGAGGGCGGCCGCGGCGCCGTGCGGGCGGGCGCGCAGATTTACGTCCCCAAAAACTATTGGAATGCCATTCGCGCGGATTGGTATAACGTAATGCCTAACGCCGCTATGCCGTACTCCAACATCGGTTTGCCCGCCACCTATCAAGAACAAACCGATCCGGCCTATATTTTGGATGGGCGCCTCGCCGAATGCTTGTCGGAGGATGAAATCCGGTATCTCGCGTCCCGGCCGGTACTGACGGATGCCGAAACGTTGGAGGTTTTGTCCGCGCGCGGCTTCGGCGGGTTGCTGAACGCCTCGGCCGAGCCTTACGGCAAGGATATATCCGCGTTCGAGGGCATACCCGGCGTCTTGTTTACCGAGCATCCCGTCAACGCGGGCTTGACGGTGCGGTGTTACGGGGGCATGTTCGGCGAGAGGGCGTTCCGTATCACAGGCGATGCCGAGCCGCTCTCTGTCTATGGCGCGCGCGGGCTGTTGGGCTGTACGGCGGCCGCCGAAACGGAGCGGCGCGCGGTAGCCGACGCGATCGTCAATACCGCTTTGGGCGGCAAATGGGCGGTGTTCGGCTATGTGCCGTGGTCGGAAAATTTGAGTTTCGAGCGGCGCGGGCAGATTTTCAACGCTTATGCGTATATCGGCGGCAAATGCGCCGCTTTTATTGCGGAGCCGAACCGCGTCGAGATTTTCCCGCGCATAGACAGGGACGGGAAAACGGCGAATGTGACTTTACTGAATGCGTCGATCGAAAAAACCGGCGCGTTGACCCTGCAAATCGAACGCCCGGCGGGGGACAAATTCGTCTATATGGACGCCGGCCGGGAAATCGAACTGAAAAGCGGAACTGGGAACGGCCGCGCTTTCGTAAAACTTCCCAAAATGGGCGGCTGGTCGGCGGGCACGGTGTTCGTTTCGACGGGCGTTTAAGGCGGCCCCGTCGCGCTCGCGCCGTTTACAAGAAAGCGGAAATTTGGAAATGCAGTATTTGTTTTTGGCGTCGGCCGTCATAATGTTCAGCGTGTACGGCATGGTCAGTGCCGTATACAGCAGACGAGCGGACAACCGCCTTTTTCTGTATTTGGCGTTCGTAGCGTTGGGCGTGGCGTTGTTCTTTTTGGCTTATAACAGATTCGCGTTCGTTTTCGATTGGCCGACGGCGGCGTATTCCCTGTTGTTTGGCGCCGCTTTTCTGTCCGCGGTACTGTTCATGGTGAAAGCGCAGAAAATCGGCAATGTGGCGATTACGGCGTTAGTTATCAATTTATCCATGTTTTTGCCGACGCTGTTCGGGATTTTTGCCTATGACGGAACAGTCGGCGGTTTTTTCTTTATCGGCATCGCGCTGTTGGCGGGTGCCGTCGTCCTGTTCAACCTGCCCGGGAAAGCGAAAACGGAAAGCGTGTCGGGCTTTTCCGACACGGCTCCGCCGCAAACGCTTGCGGCGGGGCGCGCGGAAGCGGCGGCAAATATTCGGCAAGGCCGCAAAAGGAATCGGCTTTTATGGGCGGCGTTTACGTTTACGGCTTTTACCGCGAACGGGGCCTGCGGGATTTTTCAAATGATTCAGCAAAAAACGAGGGGCGGCGCTTTCAAAGCGGAGTTCATGATCGCCGCGTCGGCCGTCGTATTTTTAGCGGCCGCCGCCGCTTTGCTTTTCGGCCGCGCCAAAATCGGGAGGGCCGCGTTGAAGGTCAACGCGCCTTTCGGCGCGGCGGCGGGGATACTGACCGCCGCGACGAATCTTTTCGTCATGCTGCTGGTTTCGGGCGGCGCGTTGCCGCTCGGCGTTATTTATCCGTTGATTGCGGCGGGCGGTTTAGCCGTGGCTTATATCGTTTCGATGGCCGTATTTCGGGAAAAAATGCCGTTCTTAAAACATATCGCCTTTTTGTTGGGCGTTGTATCGATCGTATTTTTTAATCTCTAATGGGAGTGTACAAATAGCGTTGTTACGGTCATTGTGAGGAGCGCAAAGCGCGACGCGGCAATTTCTATAAAAAGAGTGGCGTTTCGTGTTCGGTAGAGATTGCTTCGTCAGACGCTTTACGCGTCCTCCTCGCAATGACCGGCAGCAATGCGTTTGTACACCGGCGGCAATGCGGTTTGTACACCGGCAGCAATGCGGTTTGTACACCGGCAGCAATGCGGTTTGTACACCGGCAGCAATGCGGTTTGTACGCTCCCGTGACCGATTTGCGAATAATATGTTTTTTAAATGTTTTAGCGGGTTCGACATGCCGAGTTTGTATTCAACGCTGTTTGTCCGCTCCCTGCCGGGTTGGGCTGTTGACGGCAACGTTCTATTTGGGACAACCTGTTCATACATTGTAACGTATGAGCATCGACATCATCTTTAAGATTGCGGCGGTGGGAATCATCACCGCTATCGTCAACCAACTTTTAAAAAAGGCGGACAAAGATGAGATCGCCACGCTCTGCACGCTCGCGGGTCTGATTATCGTGATTTTGATGGTGGTCGGCATGATCAGCGAATTATTCGGCACTATTCGATCCTTATTTAACGTGTTTTAAGTTTTAACAGGATAGGCGCGGCGTGATGCGGGTTGCGTTTGTCTTGCCGCCTCGGTCATGGGCATACACGCCCTTCGGCAGCGCGACAACTGTTGCCTGCCTGACACCGCGCCTATGCCGTTAAAACGGCCGACAGAATGAACGGGCCCGCGCTCCCGTCGCCGACATTGCCGGCTGCCGCCCGCTTAATGCCGTGTCTATGCCGTTAAAATGTCCCGTCTATAAATTCGCATTCTAAAAATGGAGATAATTAAAATTGCGGGCATAGGCGTCACGGCGGCCATCGCTATCGCCCTCTTAAAAGACACAAAGCCCGAAATCGCTATTTTAATCGGCGTGGCGGCGGGAATCGTCATTTTTCTGACCGTAGCCGACATGCTGGCCGCCGTTATTTCCTCGTTCGCGGAGTTGGTGTTGAAAACCGGCGCGCCCGCGGCGGCGGTGTCGGCGGTCATGAAAATCTTGGGCGTGGGGTATTTGACCGAATTTGCCGCCGGTTTGGCCGAGGATACCGGCGCGAAAGGCTTGGGCGACAAAATCGTATTCGGCGGGAAAATCATCATTTTATTTTTGGCCCTGCCGATTATCAAAACAGTTTTCGAGATTATCACATCGTTGTTGGCTTGACGCGACCGACGCGACGCGACGCGTCGCGTCGCGAGGGAAGATGTAAGATGTAAGATGGAAGATGGAAGATGGTTTGTCGCGCGTTTCTCGCGCGGGGGTATGAAAGATGACAAGCGGGGTTGCCGCGCGTTTTCGCGCAGGAGTTATGTGGAATGTAACATGCAAGATGAAAGATGTAATATATATGGGCAAGAAAAAATGCAAATATTACAACGGAACGCGGTTGCCGAAATGCGGCCGCCGCGGCAAGCCTATTGTGAGGAAGCGTCCGACTGCCTTCCGTCTTCCGTCTTTCGTTTTCATTATCCTCGTTGCCGCCGCGCTGTTTTTCGCCTTGCGGCCCGGCGCGGTCGCCCTTGCGGCCGGCAATGACAACGAGGACGCCGAAAAGCAGTTGGAGGACACCGTCCATGAGCAACTCGACAACCTGAATTTGAGCGAATTGGACGAACTGATCGCGCGCCTGACCGCCGACGACGCTCAATTATTCGGCGGGGCGACCTTTCGGGAAAAGGTAAAAAGCGTCCTGAACGGCGATTTTAAATTGGGCTACGACAGTTTTTTTTCGGCCGCCTTGAATTTGCTGTTCGGGAATTTGCGCGATTTTATCCCGCTGCTCGCCGCGGTCGTCGCCGTCGCCCTGCTGTACGGGATTTTATACAACGCGCGGGCGGATACGGGCTCGGCGGGGACGAGTAAAATCATCCGTTTCGCGTGCATGTCGGTGATCGTGGTGATCGTCATGGCGGCGGTGACCGAAGTAGTCGTGATGACGCGCGGCGCGCTGAACGCAATGCGGGCGCAAATGAACGTCGCTTTTCCGGTGCTCTTGACGTTGGTCACCGCGCTGGGGGCGAACGCTTCGGCGGCGGTGTACCAGCCCGCGTCCGTCGTCTTGGCGCAAATCGTCGCGGGCGCGATGGCCGGCGTCGTCCTGCCGTTCTTTTTGTTCACGCTTGTGCTGGACGTCGTAGGCGGTTTGACGGGCGGCGCGCGCCTGACAAAGGCCTCGTCCTTTTTTTCGTCCCTGAACAAGTGGATAATCGGCGTGGTTTTTACGGTGTTCACCGCCTTTTTGAGCATACAGGGGATCACGGCGGGGGCGCACGACGGCATTTCGATACGCACCGCGAAATATGCGATCAGCCGCTATGTGCCCCTGATCGGCGGATATATTTCCGACGGGTTCAGTCTGCTGGCGGCGGGTACCGTGCTGATCAAGAACGCGGTCGGTTTTTCCTGCGTCCTGCTACTGTTTATCAGCGTTTTGAAGCCGGTAGTCGCGATCGCGGTCGTCATTTTGGGGCTGCGCCTGACCGCCGCGATCGTCGAGCCGGCCGCGGACAAGGCGGTCGCGGATTTCCTTTCGGCCACCGCCAAAAACTTGACTATGCTGATCGTCATGCTGCTCGCGACGGGCTTTATGTACTTCATTATGCTGCTGTTGGTGATTTCTACGGGCAACATCGTGTTTTAGCGGGGCGGGCGCGGCATATGCGGGTTGCGGTGATATTTACAATTTACAATTTACAATTTACAAATGTCGGTCGGAAATATATAAACTAAAAACAATAATTTGTCAATTGTCAATTGTCAATTGTAAATTGCATACGAAGTATGGAGGTGAACGCATAATACATGATAGAAACTCTTTCCTCATGGGTTATGAGTATCGCGGGCGTGGCGGCGTTGGGCGTATTTGTGGATTTGTTCGTGCCGGAAGGCAAAACGCAAAAATACATACGCGGTATTTTTGGCGTCGTCGCCGTGCTGGTGGTCGTCCTGCCGCTGCCCAACCTGCTCAAACGGGATTATTCGCTCGACTTGGGGAGCGGCGATTCCTCCGTTTCCGTGAACCTTGACAATACCTATCTGTATGAATATTACCGCGAAAAAGCCGCGTACGCGGAGCGCGGCGCGGAAAAGTATTTGGCGGCGGCGGGGTATGTGGGCGCGGCGGTCACGCTGGCGACGGACGGGTACAGAGAGGATATGAATATCACGGGCGTTTATGTCAACCTCGCAAAAACGGCGACGCCCGCGGGGAAAAGCCGCGCCGACGTTTATACCGACGTAAAAAACTTGTCGGCAAAATATTTGAATGCGGAACCGGAAAAAATCATAGTCTATGGATAGAAAGGGAAGTGAGAATGGAGAATTGAGAAGTGTCGGTCGCGCGTTTCTCGCGCGTGATAAAAGTTATCTTTCCGAACGCGCAAAGTCCTCTATCCGAACCTCTTACCTATTACTTATTACTTATTACCTAATCGAAATTCTGCATTCCGCAGTAAGAAAAGGAGATAGCCATGCAAAAAGAATCCGAAAAGAAACCCGCCGCGAAACCCGAAAAAAAGTCGGGGTTTTTCAAGAATTTTAAATTCCCGTCTTTAAAGGACAAGAAAAAACTGCAACTTGCCATAGCGATCGTCTTGATAGCGATCGTGTTGGTCATCTACTTTTCCACGCTGAATTTCGGCGGGGCGGCCGGCTCGCCCGGCGAAACGCAGATCCTGACGGCGGAGGAGTACCGCGACAAGGCGCAACGGGAATTGGAAGCGTTCTTGACGGGAGTCAAGGGCGCGGGCAAGGTGAAGGCTCTGGTCAATTTCGAGAGTTCGCCGGAACGGGTGATCGCCTATATCGTCAACGAAAGCAAAAACTCCAATATCGGCGCGGACGGGAAACTCAACGAGAACTCGCAATCCTCGCAAAGCCCCGTGATTTTAAACCAAAACGGTTCGCAAATACCTCTGATCATACGGGAAATATACCCGAAAGTGACCGGCGTGGTGGTCGCGGCCGAGGGCGCGAACGATACCGCGGTGCGTTTGGCCCTTCTGGACGCGGTGCGGACGTATTTTCATATCGATTCGTCGTTGGTGCAGGTGTTTTTGTTGGGGAAAAATTGAGAATCCCAATCTATAAACAGGCGTGTTTCCGAACCTCGCGCGTTTTTTAAGCGGGTTATATGAAAAAATCCCCTCCTTCGGAGGGGTGTAACCGACAGGCGGCGGGACGGTTGCCCCGCGCAACAAGCCCAATGCCCCCGAACGCCATCATCGATAGATAAAGGCCTCGTTGAAATCTCTTTAAATCTCTTGTAAACACTATCTAAATAATCCGTCCGAACTTCTCCGTTTTCAAGCGCAATTAACAGGCATATTTCAAGCGGGCGGCTCGTATATATAAAAGCATGGAGGGACAAAACATGTTAAGTAAAAAGAAAAAGATCTTCATTCTGGCGGGTATGGTGGTGTTGCTGGTGGTGACGGGTTACGTCAACGTGCTGCTCAGCAACAAGGCGAAACAGGCGCAGGGCCAAGGGAACATAACGCAGACCGGTAATTTCTTTTCGACTTACCGCGCCGACCGGCAGACGACGCGCGACCAGACGATGGCTTATTTGACGGCGATCATCGACAGCCAGACGAGCAGCGAGGAAGCCAAGGCCGAGGCCGAAACCCAAAAACTGAAATTGACCAAGGTCATGCAGTTGGAACTCGCGGTGGAAGCGATCATCCTGTCCAAAGGCTTTGCGGATTGCGTTGTGACGGCGGGCACCGAGAACATCAACGTCATCGTCAAGAAAGCCGAGTTGACCGAGGACGAGGCCACGCAGATTTTGGACGCCGTGGTCAGTGAGAGCGGCAAGGAACCGCGGTATGTCAAGATCATTCCCGTGGAATAGCGGGAGCCGCGATTGCGCGTCGATAGAGTCGTTGCGAAACCTAAACGCGAAAAGACCCGTAAAGAGTTCGCGGGGAGGTTCGGAAACTCTATTGGCGGCATTATATAATACGATCAAAATCCGGTTTAAACCGTAAATCGTAAATTGCAAACCGTCAACAATGCCTATATGTTGCGGGGGGAAGTGGCAAAGAGGCGCGAATGTTAACCATTCGCGCCTTTTTTGTGTGGCGGCAAAGAGAGGTTTTTTAGTTTGACCGTTATTTGCCCGCCGCCCGCGTGATTTGCAATTGCAATTTCGGTCGGTTTATGATAAAATTAGATAAGCGTCCGCGGGGCGCGCGTCGGGAGCGTAAGTTTATGCTGAGATATTATGCGATGGGCAGGAAAGGAATAATATTATCAATTGCCGTAAATTTGATATTTGCTTTTGGGGCGGCGGTTTTGATTGTCGGTTATTTCAAGAACCTCGAAATACAAAAGGCGGTCGATAACGGCATTATAGTTGAAGCGGAGATAGTGGCGGTAGTTCACCAAGCAAATCTGAAAGGGGGCGGCTCGACACATAGTTTATTGTATCGTTATATAGGCGATGACGGAATTATATATGAAGGGTATTGCGCTCATGGCGACTACCGTACTCTTAAAAGTGACGAAGCCCGTATAGGCGAGAAGGTCGAAATATATATCGGTATAGGCGTTGACGGCACGGGAGTAAGTTGGCCCGTCAGTAAGGGCAAAGAAATCAAAGCGTATGAAAGTCTGATTTTTGCGTCCGTATTCATATTTTTGATTGTTGCGTATATCGTCGGGTTGCTAATTTACTTGCTGTGGTATTACGACAAATTGCCTAAAAGGGGAAAAAGCCGCGCCGATTAGAAGTATGCCGCGCTCTTTTGCGGATTGTACACTCTCTGTTATTCTTTTCGCTTGCATTTCTTGCGAAAATATAGTAAAATAAGTTTATGGCTTTTAATACGACGAACGCCTATGGTCGAATTTCCATTACCGAGATAGCCGTCGCTCAGGTCGCCGGCCACAGCGCATTGGAATGTTACGGGATTGTCGATCTCGTGGCCAAGAGTTTTTCCGACAACATGGCCGAGGTGTTTAAAAAGCATAAAAATTCGCGGGGCGTAAAAGTCATGACCGACGGCGACAAGATTTTCATCGATTTATCGGTCTACATGAAGTACAGCGTTTCCTTGCAGGCCGTCGCCGACGCCCTTAAAAAATCCGTGCGTTACAGCGTGGAAAAGTTTACGGGTATGATTGTGGGCGATCTAAAGGTGAATGTAGTGGGAGTCAAGTTATAGCGGCCGTTAAAGCACCGACGGAAACAAACACAAAGCGGGCGTTAAAAAGGTTAAAAGTTTTTGGAAAGAGCGCGGGAAAACCTTTTTCAAAAAGGTTTTCCCGCAAAAAAAAAAAAACGAACAAAAAATAACACAACACAACACAGCACGGACACGGCGCGGCAGCGTGTTTTGTGTAAAAAATTAAAACCTCTGCCAGAATTTATAAAACGAACAAAAAGGAATTATTAAAACCATGGCAAAAACGATCAACGCCGCGCTTTGGCGCAAGATGGTGCTGAACGCGGCGGTCTTATTGGAACAAAATAAACAGCACGTGGACTCTCTGAACGTGTTCCCCGTGCCGGACGGCGACACGGGCACAAACATGTTCTTGACGATGCAGTCGGCGGCCAAAGAACTGAACGCGTCCTCGCAAAACACGATGGAAGCGTTCGCGGGCGCGATAAGCAGGGGCGCGCTGCGGGGGGCGCGCGGCAACAGCGGCGTCATTTTAAGCCAGATTTTCAAGGGCATGAACGACATTTTCGCCCCCCACGCCGAAATTTCCGCGAAATTATTCGCGAAAGGCTTGAACGCGGGCGCGGAAACGGCCTATAAAGCGGTCACCAAACCCAAGGAAGGCACAATTTTAACGGTCGTGCGCGTCATGGCCGAATTTGCCGCGAACGCCGCGAAAAAAGCGAACGAATTTCCGGAATACTTAAAACAGGTCATCGACGTGGGCGAGGATATCTTGCAAAAAACGCCGGACATGCTGCCCGTTTTGAAAACGGCGGGCGTCGTGGACGCGGGCGGGCGCGGCCTTTTGGTCATTTTCCGCGGCTTTCACAACGCGCTGGTCGGACAGGAAAATATCAGTCTTGAATTTTCGGACACATTAGGCGCGCCGAGCGGCGGCGACGGGACAAACTTCGAGCAGTTTCACGTCAATTTGCAGGATTTGGCGGAAATCGAATACGCGTACTGCACCGAACTGTTCATCATCAACCTGCGCAAAAAGACCACCGAGGTGGACATCGACCGCTTCCGCGAAAAACTAATGACGCTGGGCGATTGCGTGCTGGTCATTGGCGACTTGACGATGGTCAAGGTGCACGTCCACACCAACGAGCCCGGCACGGTCATCAGCCTCGCGCTGGAATTGGGCGAAATCGACAAGCCTAAAATTGAAAACATGCTGGAACAAAACAGGGTTCTTTTAAAGAACCAAGAACAGCAGGAGGTCAAAAATCTGGGCATCGTTTCGGTTTGCGCGGGCGAGGGAATCGTCAATATATTCAAAGATTTATCGGCCGATTACATCGTCGAGGGGGGACAGACGATGAACCCGAGCGCGGACGACATCGCGCGCGCGGCGGAAAAAGTTGCCGCCAAAAACGTTTTCATTCTCCCCAACAACAAAAATATCATTCTCGCGGCCGAGCAGTCCAAGGCTCTGGCAAAGAAAAAAATCTATGTCATACCGTCCAAGAATATCCCGCAGGGGCTGGCGGCTATGATCGCGTTCAATCCGGACGCGACGGTCGAGGAGAACGTCGCGGTGATGACCGAGCAGATGAACGCGGTCAAGGCGGGCCTCGTGACCTATGCGGTGCGCTCCACGCGCGTGGACGAGTTCGATTTGAACGAGGGCGACATCATCGGCATCGACAGCAAGGCGATTCTCGCCAAAGGCTTGCAGGTCAACGGGGTCACCAAGGATTTGATCCAAAAGATGATGGATAAAAACATCGGCAGCATTTCCCTGTATTACGGCAACGACATCAAAGAAGAGGAAGCGGCGGAATTAGCCGACGAAATCCGGGAAAAATACAAGAAGTGCGACGTAGACATCTACCACGGCGGACAACCGTTATACTATTATATAGTGTCGCTTGAATAGAACAATGTGATAGTAAGATAAAAGGTAAAAGGTAAAAGATATTGTCGGGGAAATTGGGCGCAATCGGTTGAAATGCTTCGCATCAAACGGAATAGGTTTCGTAACAACGGGAGTGTACAAACCGCGTTGCTGCCGGTCATTAGACTTGTTGCGGAATTAAGGCGCGAGATGATAGGCGAGGGATTTTTACCCGCTTTACACACGAAAAGACCCGCGTCGCGCTCCGCGCCCCTCGCAACAAGTCTATTGCGAGGAGCGCGG